>JAYVCM010000001.1:0-9476 GCA_043749955.1 Limisphaerales bacterium
CGGACGGGCGCGGCGGACTGGTCGTTCAACGTCGTGCCGTGGCCGAGGACCACGAGCACGGCATCGGAAAATTTTTCGCGGTTCACGGCGGCAAGGTTGGCGGAAGCTCGTGCGCCTCGCAAGCCGCGTTCATGCGGGGCGATGTTCTAATCAAACTATTCCGTTCGCAAAGCGGTGCTAAAGCAACCGCAGTCCAGACGCTTCGCGTTGTTCAAATGCATCCAGCACGCGCGAAGCGTCTGGACTGCGGTTGCTTTAGCACCGCTTTTTTCAGCCATGGAAAACCGTGCCTGAAACCGCCATAGATTCCCACTCCCCGCAAAAAATTCTAAAAGCGCGCTGGACGCGAATGGCGTGGCGAAATAAAGTTGCAGACGGACAATTAAATTTATCACCACCTTGAACAAACGCGCGCTCATCAAAAAAATCATCTCCAAGCTGGTTGGCGAATTGGAAGTTTATTTCCGCGCGGCAAAATACGCCCACGCCGAGGCCACGCACGAGCAGAACAAGCCGGAAAACAAATACGACACGCGCGGGCTGGAGGCCTCCTACCTCGCGCGCGGCCAGTCCCGGCAGGCGGCGGATCTTGAAGCCGCCATTGGCGAATTCGAGAAGCTCACCGCCCGCACTTTCGTCGACGGCGAGGCCATCGCCATCGGGGCGCTGGTGGAACTGGAGACCGGCGGGGAAAAATTATTTTACTTTCTCGGCCCGCGCGCCGGCGGCACGGAAGTCTTGCACGACAAAAAGGAAATCCTCGTCATCACCCCGCAATCGCCGCTGGGCGAACAGCTCATGGGCCGGAAGCAGGGCGACCAGCCGCAATTAAAATTCGGCGGAGCCAAACAGGCGGCGAAAATCGTCAGTGTGGAGTGAGTGACGGAAAATATTTTCAGCGTTTGCCGCGCAGGTAATTTTGCACCCCGTCGTGGTCGCCGGCAAAGTCGAAATATAAAACGCCTTTGTTCGCCTCGAAAATCAACCGCCACGCCAGGCTTGTCCTGCATTCGTAAAGTTTTTTACCGAGCTTGCGGATCGAAAGCCCTGTGTGCGCGTGCGGATTTCCAAAACCTTCAACCACCAGCTTGAGCGTGGCGGAAACTTCCCCCTCACGTCCCGCCCCGCGCACAATTTTCTTGAACCGCTTGGACAGTTCAACGGAAATCATCCGTGCCTCCGGTGAACCGCGTCACTTCCCCGCGTTTACGCGCCGCCTTGATTTCCGCGCTGATGCGCTTCTCCGCCCTGGCCATTTCCGCCGGCGTCAGCCCGTATTCCCGCAAGGCGTAGTCGCCGGAATGCACTTCAACCGGACGCAGCGCGACAATCTTGCCCTCAAAAATAAAACCGACATCCGCGCCCTCGGCGGCTTTCTTCAGCCAGTAGCCCAGCCGCCCGCGCCCTTCCGTGATGGTCAGAGTCTTCATACGCTCATTATACGCTACGCTCTTCCGCCTTCAAGATAAAAGCGCGACGCGACGATGGCGTTGGTTTCTCATTAACACCCGGCTTCAGCCGGGTGCTTCACGACGAAGGAAAATTTTGAACCGCTTCAGCGCTTTTCCTGCGTCCGCAAAACCGTTGAAACGGTTTCTATCAGCCCGCCATTTTGAACACCCAGCTAAAGCAGGGTGTTAATAAGAACGGACGGTGACGATGGCGCAGAGTTTTAAGGGTTGGAGATTAAAAAAATGTGCGCGTTAGGATTGGTTTTCATCTTGATGGGAACTCGCTCGACGGTTTCAAGCCGCCGCTTCGGAAAATTCATACACCGGCGTCTCGATGACGCGCGCGGGTTTGAGGCGGGCGCGGATGATGTTCTGAATCTTGGTGACGATTTCAGGGCTGAAAAGCTGTTCGCCCGTCTCGCGGCACACCCGCGCCGGGACGTGTTCGATGACCACAAAACGTCCGCCGATTTCCTGCGTGTAAGTCACGAGGCGTTCTTCAAAGGTTTCGTTCCATTGCTGCGTTTTCATAATCTTCGTTTGAATGTTTTGTCCCATTCCGCCGGGTCTGGCTGATACGCGGTGACGACTTTCACCAGTGGGCGGCCCGGATGCGTGCATTGAACGTGCAACACGCGCCCGCCCTTGGCCGCCCCGCAAACCAAACAACTTGGCCCGTATTTGTCGTCAGGATAATCCTCAATGACCTCACCCGCCAGCACAGTTTGCGCAACTTCCTCCGGACTGATGTCGCGCGCTACCAGCTGCCGGACGGCGTGGAGCGAATACTCCACCTGCCCGCGCGAAATCTTCTGTCGAAGCTCGTCAATCATTCGTCAGTTGAATCGCAAATCAGAGCAGATGCCCCAGCTTCTCCCGCTTGGTTTTCAGATACCGTTCGTTGTGCGGATTGGATTTTATTTTGATGGGCACTTGCTGGACGATCTTCAAACCGTAGCCCTTCAGCCCGACGACTTTTTTTGGGTTGTTCGTCAGCAGCCGGATGGTTTTCAGGCCGAGGTCAACGAGGATTTGCGCGCCGAGTCCGTATTCACGCAGATCCATGCCGTAGCCGAGCTTCGCGTTCGCCTCGACGGTGTCGAGTCCCTGCTCCTGCAATTTGTAGGCCTGAATCTTCGGCGCGAGGCCGATGCCGCGGCCTTCCTGCCGCATATACAGAATCACGCCGCGCCCGGCTTCCGCGACCTGCTTCATGGCCTGATGCAGTTGCGGCCCGCAATCGCAGCGGCGCGAGCCGAACACATCGCCGGTGAGACATTCGCTGTGGACGCGCACGAGAACATTTTTATGGCCGGAAATGTCGCCGCGCACGAGCGCGAGATGATGCTGGCCGTCAATCTTGGCACGGTAGAGGTGCAGTTCAAAATCGCCGTAGTCGGTCGGCAGCTTCACGGTCTCGATGGACTCGACCAGTTTCTCGCGCGTGCGGCGGTATTCGATGAGGTCGGCGATGGTGCAAATTTTCAGGCGATGTTTTTTGCCGAACTTCAGCAGCGCGGGCAGCCGCGCCATCGTGCCGTCGTCGTTCATGATTTCGCAAATGACACCGATGGGCCGCGCGCCCGCCAGGACGACGAGGTCAACCGCCGCCTCGGTGTGGCCGGCGCGCTGAAGCACGCCGCCGGATTTGGCGCGCAGCGGAAAAACGTGGCCGGGCTGGACGAGATCATCCGGCACGGCGGTGGGCGAGGCCATGACGCAAATGGTTTTGGCGCGGTCGGCGGCGCTGATGCCGCTGCTGATGCCGTGTGCGGCGTCCACGCTCACCTGGAAATCGGTGCGGAAAACTTCGCGGTTCTGCTTCACCATGCGCTCGATGCCGAGCTGCTGGAGGCGTTCGCTGGTCGTCGGCACGCAAATGAGGCCGCGTCCGTGCTTGGCCATGAAATTCACGGTGGCGGGCGTGGCAAATTGCGCGGCCATGACGAGGTCGCCCTCGTTCTCGCGGTCGGCGTCGTCCACGACGATGACCATTTTGCCTTTGCGCAGGTCGGCGATGACGGATTCGATGGAGTTGAAAAGGTTTTTCATTCAGCGGAAATCACTTTAGCCGCCGGGCGGAAAAAAGTCACACCATTCGTGGCCGTCCGGGCGGTTTTCCGTTTTTTGTTTGTAACCGGCCAAGATTTGTCCATATACTGCAATTGTAAGTTTCCAAACATTTCCGGCGAGGGACCAGGGCGTCGCGAAGTTACGATGCCAAACAACCTATCAGAAAAAAAACCCGGCGACCCGGCGGCGAACGTTCCCGCCGCGCCGGTTGACCTGCAGGACAATCTCCGCCGGCTCGACCGGTTGGCGAACCTCGGGATCGTCTCGGCCAGCGTCGCGCACGAGATCAAGAACGGCCTCGTGGCCATCCACACCTTCCTCGAGCTGCTCCTGCACAAGGGCGACGACCCGGAGATGACCGCCGTCGTGCGGCGCGAGTTCAAGCGGATTGATGCGCTGGTGACGCAGATGCTGCGGTATTCCACGGTCAAGCCGACGGAGTTCAAGCGCATCTGTGCGCACGAGGCGCTGGATCATTCGCTGCGGCTGCTGGAACACCAGATGAAGGGCCGGATGATTTCGCTCAAGCGCGATTATCTGGCCGCGCCCGCCACCGTGCATGGTGACGAATCCCAGTTGCAGCAGGTGTTCATGAACGTGCTGCTCAACGCCGTTGAGGCCGTGGGCAGCAACGGCGAAGTCGTGATCACCACGGAAAACAGCGGTGGCAACCAGTTGAAGATTTTCATCCGCGACTCTGGGTCGGGCATCAAGCCGGAGAATCTTTCGCGGCTGTTCGAGCCGTTTTTCACCACCAAGAAAAACGGCACGGGGCTGGGCCTGGCCATCTGCCAGCGCATCGTGGAGGAGCATCGCGGCAAGATTGAAGTGCAGAGCGAACCGGGCCAAGGCTCGACGTTCATCGTCTCGCTGCCGGTGGAATGACGCCGCTTGAAGTTCAGGCCTACGTTTCTTCCTCACACGCTTACACTTTGATAGTCACCAAATCGATGCAAGGCCAGTTTTAGTTTCATTTCATGTGCGGCGGCGAACGAACAACCAAGCACCACCGCCAAACAAAGCCAGCAATGCTGATGACGGCTCCGGCACGACGACAATGCCTTCGCGGAACCACAAGTCAACGCCAGGAAAAGACGACCCGTTGGCAAAGGCCACTCCACCTGAATAATTGTAATTGGCCGCCAGTGTTCCAAAACCGCCTCCACTTTGAACGATGGGCTGGAAAAAATAAGTGGTTCCCTGCACAAGAGGCACCGAGTTGGAAAATATAAAATTGACGAATCCAGAAAAAAGAGTGGGCAGGGTTACGGGTGCTGTTGAAAAAAAACCGTTCCGGTAATGGAGTTCGTTCTTAGGTTAATTGAAAGAACTCCGCCTCCATTTCCGGCGGTGCCATCAAAAATATAAAGCCGAATAAAACCAATCGAAGAGAGCGAGGGTGTAAAAGACTGCCCAAACGGTTGCTGGCCCAGTCCGCCTGATCCTTCCAAAGTTCCGCTCTCATCTGCCGATTGCTGGTCATAGATGAATCCCTGACCGCAAGCGATCCAAATTGTTAGTAAAAATGTGACTGCTATAGATTTTGGTTTCATGTCTTGCGTTTGCGGCAAACAAACAGCCAAGCTCCGCTGCCGAGCAAAGCCAGCAATGCCGAAGACGGCTCTGGCACGATGACAATGCCTTCACGAAACCACAAGTCGCGGTCAGGAATTGGAACACCTTGAGAAATTGCCGTCCCGCCAGCGTAACTCCCGTCGGTCACATACGAACCAAAACCATCGCTGCCGGGTTCCGCGACAGGCTGTAAATAGTAAGTTACACCGGGAGCAACAGCGACCGGTGTGGAGAAGAAAAAGTTAGTGATGCCACCAAAATCATGCGACATGAAAACTGCGTAGCTGGCACCTAAAATAGTTCCCGTTATCGAATTTGAGCGCAGGTTTACATATACAGTTCCGCCTGCATTGTTAAAAACATCGCCATCGTAAAGATATAGCATGACGAAGCCAACTGACGAAAAAGTTGGCGTGAACGACTGTCCCAACGGCTGTCTCGACTGAAGGCCAGCCGATCCTTCTATGAGATTTGTTGATTGTTGGTCGTAGATAAAGCCTTGCCCCCAGGCGAAACTGCCGATCAAGCAAAGCAGGACCAAAATGAGTTTCAGTTTCATGTCTTGCGTTTGCGGCGAACAAACAGCCAAGCACCACCGCCAAGCAAAGCCAACAGTGCTGACGACGGCTCAGGCACGACGACAATGCCTTCGCGGAACCATAAGTCGCGGTCGGGTATGGGAACACCTTGGACAATTGCCGTCCCGCCAGCGTAACTCCCGTCTGTCACATACGCACCAACGGTGTCGCCGGATTGAATTGCAGGTTGAAAATAGTAAGTCGTCCCCGGTGTTATGTTAATCGGAGTTGCGAAGAAAAAATTTGTAATGCCAAAAAATTGTTCTGGCAGGAATATCGCCTCACTTGAACCTAAAATTGGCCCGGTGATGGAATTTGACCGTAGGTTTACAAACACGGTCGCCCCTGAATTATGCAAAGCATCGGAGTCATAAAGATTAAGCAAGATGAAGCTCACATATGACAATGTCGGGGTAAAGGATTGTCCCATCGGTTGCCCGGAACGAAGAAATGCAGAGCCTTCAATGAGGTTTGTTGATTGCTGGTCATAGATTAGAGTGCCTTGACCATGCACAAAAAGGTTTGTTAAGCAAAGTATAGCAAAAATAAATGTCAGTTTCATAATAGTTATTGGGCTGGCAGTTCTATTGGTGCGAACGTGACGTGCTCAAAGCGACCATTGTCACCATCAGCACGCTTATATGTTATGCGGCGCGTTGTAAAATTGGTGGCCGCTGCATCCCAGTGAACGATGAATAATTTGCCCAAGTGCGGATTAACATTTTCACCAGCATCTGTAATCAGCAGGTCCCCCACATAATTCGTAAGATAATTCTTTGAAAGTTTCACGATTGTGCTCGCGAAGTAATCGCAAGCATACAGATCTTGATTCGCTGGAATGATGTCGAAATCTTCGGGATGAATGCCGTCAGAGATGAAATCCGTTGTATCGTAAGTAAAAACCGCTCCATTTGTAGCAATTGTATAAATCAAAGGCGGGTCATTCTCCTCATCTCCCGTAATAATTTTCCCCGCCCACGGACCCCAATTCGTCACATTATTTGGCAAGGTGATGACGCCTTCCAAGTGAGACGTCAATATATTGGTTAGCAATGTTGGATGCGCTTGTGCGTCCACGCGCCAGACGCCTTTTCTGGGATCCGACCCACCACTGCTGGTCACGGCGATGACTTGGTTGCTGAACACGCCGGTCTGGTCAACGTAGAGGCTCCCCCGCAGTAACAGAATATTGGTAACGGTCGAATTGGTCAGGACGCACCAGTTCAGATTCGAAACCGTGCCGTTCGCCGAAAGCCGGCCAATGCCGCTGGCGCTGCCAAAATAAATTTCTCCGTTGGTAAACCCGCCGGCATTCGTCTTGACCGTCGCCAGCTTCACCTCGTCCGAAAGGTTGAAAATCTTTGACCAGTTGGTAATCACGGTGACTATACTATTGCTCACATTGAGGTTGGTGTAAATGAAGGCGAAATTATTGGTGCCGCCGATGTTGAGATTGTGGAAAACCACCAGCCCGTTCGACCGCGCGTGATAGTCTATCCCAATCGGCGCGAGCAAGCTGGCCACGGTGTCAAAAATGATCGTGTCAGCGATGGTGTTGGTCGCCGCACTTTCGTCTGGTTGGATCACATAGCCGTCCTGGTTTGTCGGGTCGGGGATCAAGGTCAGGATGATGGTTTCGGTTCCTTCAATCTGATAATCCGCCGCCGGTCGGATGAAGATGTTGGTGCTGTCCATGCCGGGGAGGAAATTCACCGTGCCGCTCAAGTTGGTGTAATCCCCGCTGTTGCTGGCCGTGCCGGAAACCACATACCGCACCGCCAGATTGGTGGAGATTGAGCGCGTGTCCGAACGTGTGAACACGAAGGAACCAATCGCACCCGGAAAGTTGGTGCTCTGGCCCGGCTCAATGGCCGCGTCGCGGCGGTTACGGACACCTTGGTGGAAGTGTCATCAATGAAAACCGTCGCGTTGCTGTGGCCGGCCTCTATCAGATAAGTGTTGGTGACCACCAAGGTGAGCGTCACGGTTTCAATTCCTTCCTGAAAAATGTCGGGCTGCGGGATGATGTCTATGTTCGTGGTCGAAGCCGAAGGACCAGGGAGGAAATTGACGACGTTGGTCAAGGAGACATAATCCACGCCATTGCTGGCCGTGCCGGAGATCACATATCTGACAGCCAGATTGGTGTAGATGTTCTGAAGGTCGGAACGATACAAGGTGAACCGGCCGTTTCGGGCGGGAACGCCTGCTGGCCCGTTCGGTTCAAAGGCCAGGTCGTCCGGTGAATCAGCGTCAATCCTGATGGTGGTGGACGAATCAGAAATGTAATTTATGTCGGAGTCCTGCCTGGCAGTAATCAAGTAGGTGTTGGTTGGGATCACGGTCAGGATGATCGTTTCGGTGCCCTCAATGAAGGAGTCGGCCACCGGCACCACCTCAATGGTAGCGTCCGATCCGTTGGTGATCATTACCGTGCCGTAGAGCGAGCTGTAGAGCGAGCTGTAATCCGCCCCGTTGCTGGCCGTGCCGCTCACGCGATAGTAAACCGTCAATGGATTCGTCACGCCCGAAATTGGCCGGCCCGTAACGGTAAAAGTTCCGGTTTTACCGGGAATGTTTCCGGAAGGTTCAAAGGCTGCGGTGGTCGCGCTGACGGAAACATACCATTGGGCCTGATGCGCCCAAAAAAACATATTGGAATTAACACCGATGTATTCACCCTGAAACGGCGTCTCGTTCGTGCCGGTAGCGCCGGCTTGGATTGATTCGCCCAAAGTCCAGACCGGCTGGAGCAGGTTGGTTTTATTCAACAGTTGATAATAATAGCTGCTGGAGGTGTTGTGCAAAAGCAGATCCGCCACCTGGCCGGTCAAGTCCACGTTGGTCAATTCCAGCCACAGTTCGTTGCTTGAATACATCATCGAATACCAAAGCCCTCGCCTTCAAATCCCGACGGCGACAGCGCCCGCATCTGCCCGCCGGACGCGGATTTTTTAGCCGCGTCTTCGTAGGAAAAATTTAGGTCGGACAGCAGAAAGAATTCCCCAAAGCTCCATGCGGGGGTTTTGGCGGTTGGCAGCGGCGGCCAATCGGGATTTTGAAGCGAAACGTAGGTTGCACTTCTGGGCAGTTTTTCCACCGCAATCGTCGGCGTCGCGGCCAGTATTTTCAACAGGGCGGCCAGTTGCGCGTCGGTCAGGGAGTGAAACGTCTTCACGTCCGTTATTTTCAATGACAGCGGTTCGGTTTGAACCGCACCCGCCAGCCCGACGTTGATGTGGGAAAAAACGGCTGGCTGGGCATAAAGCGGGTTGAAAGACAGAATCAGTCCCACCCCGATTGCCAAAATCCTTCTGATTGATTTCATAATTGTTCCTTTGTCTGATGAGCAGTCTGACGCGCCTTAAAATGGATGCAAGAAAAATAATACCAGCATGTTGCTGGTGTCAGGAGCAGAGCCTGCCCGCCTATTTTTTAGGGCAGCAATGGCTCTCAAGAAAAAACGTAAACCGATTTTACAACATCGAAAAGTTATTGGTGATGCCATTCGCTTTTATCGGAGCAAGGCAGACCTTACCCAGGAAAAGCTCGCTGAATTGGTGGACTTAAATTCCAAATATATCGGGGAAGTGGAGCGGGGAGAGAAAATTATTTCCATTGAAGCTTTATTACGCATCGCAAAGGCGGTGAAAATTCCGATACATGAATTTTTCCGCGATATTGCCCCGCCTTGAACATCATTCCCCGACGAGCCGGTAGCGGTTCACGACATCTTCGCCGACGTGCATGGACGGGCTGGCTTTCAGCGACAGCGCAAACGCGATCGTGTAGTCCGGCG
>JAYVCM010000002.1:0-6102 GCA_043749955.1 Limisphaerales bacterium
CCGCGGTTGAGCATCTCCCGGATCTCCGGCGACTCCTTGTCGAAACCGGTGATGGTGATCGGCACATCAATGCGCGTGAGCAACTGCCCGGCGGCCTCCCAGTTGCCGAGGTGCGCGGTGAGCAGCAATACGCCGTGACCTTCGGCCAGCGCCGCGCGCAGATGCGTGTCGCCGTCAAACTGGAAGGTAAAACCTTTGGTCTGGCCGGCGTGGATGGCGACGCGGTCAATGATCGCGCGGCCAAACGAATGAAAATGTTTGAACACCAGCCAGCGCCGTTTCCACCATCCCGCCGTGCGGGACGGCCCGAAAATGCGGCGGTGAAAATCCATCGTGGCGGCGACATCGGGCGAGGTGAAGGAAAAATAAATCGCCGGCAGCACGGCCAGCGCATACGTCACCCGCAGACCCACCACTCGGACGGCGGTGACGAAAAACCAGATGCCCCAGCGCCCGCCGCGCAACTGGCCGGAGCCGGACCAATGAGTTGTCTGGGAATTGTTGGCGGCCATTTAATTTTTCCAAAAGCTCCAACCTCCAAGCACCAACATCCAGAGAAATCCCAATCTCCAAGCCTCAAAATTCGTCGGCGAGCGCGGGTTGGAAATTTGGAGCTTGGAGCTTCTCTGGAGCCTGGTGCTTGGAGCTTGGTGTGTTTTGTTATGTTGCTTCATCCGCAGAGCGCAATGCTAACGGCGGCGGCGGGGTTGTCAACGCGGCGCGCGGCGTTTACGCCGCTTCAATGCTCAATGCGAAGGCGGGTTAAAAATTTTCAGCGCCGCTCTGAAATGGACGTTGAAGCGGGCTAAAGCCCGCGCTCCGCCGGGCAATTGCACAAGCCTCAACGCGGCGCGCGACCGGCCTGGCCGTTGAGGATTTTGGCGAGCAAGCCCAGCGCGCGGTCGGCTTGCGTGACGTAGGGGTTGGATTTGTCCCAGACATAGCCAGCCAGCACGGAACAGACCTGCCGCATGATTTCGGGATTTTTGTTCGCCGCGAAAAAAATCTGGGGCAGCTTGTCGTCATACCACGCGCTGACGTAGGCGCGGAACGTGTTGATGCCCTGCATGACGTGGTCGGCGTATTCCACCTGCCAGTCCACCAGCTCGGCGCGCAGATGGCGCGTGAGCACCTGGGCGGCGCGCTGCGAGGACGACAGCGCGAGCGCCACGCCGGAACTGAAGATGGGATCGAGAAATTCCGTGGCGTTGCCCACGAGCGCGAACCGTTCGCCAAAAAGTTTTTTCACGGAGCAGGCGTAACCGCTGATGCGCTGCGCGGGCATGACGAACTGCATTTTCGCCAGCCGTTTCGCCGAGTTCGGGTCGCTCATCAAAATCGCGCGGAGCTGTTCTTCGGGCGCGCCGGGAAATTTCTTAAAAAATTCCGGCGTGGCCACCGCGCCGACGCTGGTCTTGCCGTTGGAGAACGGGATGATCCAGAGCCACGCGCCGCCGGGATGGATGCAGACCCAGATTTTTCCCTCCTCGCGTTCGGCCGGACGCGCATCGCCCGTGACGTGCGTGAACAGCGCCTCGCGATTGGGAAACGTGGACGGCACCTCCAGATCCAGCAGGCGCGGCAGCACGCGACCATAGCCGCTGCAATCGAGGATGAATTTTGATTTCACCTCGAACTTGCTGCCGTCGGTTTTCTCAATCGTCGTCGAGGCGTGGGTCGGTTCAAAGTTCACCGCCGTGACGCCATGCTGGTATAAAATTTCCACGCCGCGCGCCGCGACGGTGTCGGCGAGCGTCTGGTCGAACTCGGCGCGCGGAACTTGATAGGTGTATTTGTAGCCGTCGGTGAACTGGCTGGAGAAATCGAAGTTGCAGGTCTCGTTGCCGCGCAAAAACACCGCGCCGTTCTTGCGCATGAAATTTTGCCGCTCGACGGCTTCGAGCAATCCGGCGTCCGCCAGCAGGTTCATGCTGCACGGCAGCATGCTTTCGCCGATGACGAAGCGCGGGAACGTTTGCTTCTCGACGACGAGCAGGCGAAAACCTTCGCGTTGCAACAGCGCGGCGGCGAGCGCGCCGGACGGCCCTGCGCCGATTATCAGAACGTCAGTTTCCATCGGCTTCATAATTTTTATCGAGACCAAAAGCTTTTTGCGCTTCCTCGGACTGCAACAACGCAGTCACGCGTTGAATATCTTCGACCAGCGGCCGGTCGTTTTCAAGTTTCGGCGAAACGGCGCGGACGAGAGCGTGAAGTTTTTTGTAGTCGCCGCCCATGACATTTTTCGGCGCGCGCAAATCCGCCGCCTGCGCGAGCGCGAGCGTCTGGATGGCGATGATTTTCCACGCCAGCGGCAGCGCGGTGCGCGTCATCTTCGCGGCGATGCAGCCCATGCTGACCACGTCCTGATTGTTCGCGTTCGTCGAAATGGTCTGGATGGACGCGGCCGTGCCGAGCAAACGCAGTTCGGCGGCGAGCGACGTGGCGAGCAGTTGCGCGCCGCTGAAACCGGAATTCAAACCGGGCGCACCGCCGGCGAGCATCGGCGGCAGGCCGCGACTGTAGCGCCAATTGACGAGCCGCTCGGTCTGCCGTTCGGCGAGCAGCGCGACTTTGATCAGGCCGATCCGCAGGTAGTCGCTGACCATGGCGATCTGCTGGCCGTAAAAATTTCCGCCATGGATGACCATTTCGGTGTCGGGGAAAATCAGCGGGTTGTCGGTGCTGGCGTTGAGTTCGCGCGTGACGACGTCGGCGACGTGCCAGTGCGCCTCCTGAAACGCGCCGAGAATCTGCGGTGCGCAACGCAGCGAATACGGGTCTTGAATCTCTGCGCCGGGATCAACCGCCTTGGCCGCCGTGCCCCATTGATGGTCGTCAATGCGTTTCGCAAAATCGGGATGCGTGCGGAGTGAATCGCTGATGCGTTTTGCGGACAACGACTGGCCGCGAAAGCCGCGCGCCTTGTGGACTTGCTGGCAGAGAACTTCCGGCTCGCCGTTGAGCGCCTGAAACAAACACGCAGTCAGCAGTTCCATCCAGCGCAGTATTTTTTCCGATTCGTGCGTGGCGAGCGCGGCGAGGCCGGTCATCACGCTCGTGCCGTTGACGAGGGCGAGGCCTTCCTTGCATTGCAGCACCGAGGGCTTTAGCCCAACTTTTTTCAAAGCATCGGCGGCAGAAGATTTTTCTCCATTCACCCGCGCATTGCCGTTGCCAATGAGCAGTCCAGCCATGTGCGCCAGCGGCACGAGGTCGCCGCTCGCGCCAACCGAGCCTTCGCTGGGAATTTCCGGGAGAACATTTTTATTCAGCGCGGCCAGCAGCAGCTCGATCAATTCCTCGCGGATGCCGGAGAAGCCGCGCGCCAGCGTGTTCGCGCGCGCGAGCATGATGGCGCGGGTTTCGTTTTCCGAAAACAGCGCGCCCTGCCCGACGGTGAGGTGATGCAGCAGGTTGATCTGATGCTGCGCGAGGTCGTCGTTGTTGATGCGAAAACCGCTCAACGGGCCGAAGCCGGTGTTGATGCCGTAGATCGCGCGCGGCTGCGCGGCAAGCGACTCGACGAGTTCGCGGCTGCGGCGGATGAGCGGGCGCGCGTCTTCCGCAAGTTCACAGGAAACTTTCAGCGAGGCGATCTTCCAAAGTTCCTCGATGGAGAGTTTGTGGCCGTTGAGCGCGATGGTCGGACGCATTTGCAAAATCATTCAACAACAAATTGCTTGAACAGGCAAGCGCGGGCGTGTTTGCGGCGGCAAAGGTTAACGCCACAAACGACAGGATTTAAAAACAGCAAAACAATTTTTGGAACATTTTCTTGAAATTTTCCGTATATTGCCGAGAATGAAACCAGCAATGTTTAAGGAAGCCCTAATTTGTGGCATCGGCATGGTCGTTGACCTGTCCGGATCGCATCTTTTGCATTCCCAATCTTCCAGCCCTGCGGCGAATGACGGCCTCGCTTCTGATTGGAAACAGGTTGGAAACATGTTGCAATTTTCCATGGTCAGCGAGCGTCCCAAAATTGAAGCTGAAGCAGCAAAACAGCTTCAACTCAAACTGGGATAATTTGATGGGAGGCTGCTTTGTCTAAAAAGAACAAGCCTTTTTATACTCCAAAAGTGAACCCGCCGCCCAAGCCCAATTTTATTCCATCAAATGTGAGCCAGCAAATCCTGGGACAGCAGGGGGTGGTTGCAGTGGAAACGGTCACAACCCATCAAGGGCCAATCCCGGCACCCGAAATCATTGCTGGTTATGAAAAAGTTTTGGCTGGTTCTGCCGACAGAATCATCAGAATGGCCGAAAAAGAACAGGATCACCGGCACAAACTCCAGATTCAAAATCAAACCCAGTTGGGATGGCTTACCTTCATAGGCCAATTATTTGCTTTTGTCATTGGAGTTTCTGGTGTCGCTGGCGGAATTTATTTGGTGAAGAATGATAAATCAGTAACCGGATTCAGCGTTTTCTTCACCAGTCTGGCCGCACTTGTGGGCATTTTTTTGTATAATCGAAAACGCTCAAAACCGCCTCAAGAAACCAAATAAGCGGCCGTGAGTAAAATTCAAGAGGAGAAATCCATCATCATCATCGGCGCCGGGCTGGCCGGGCTGGCCACGGGCTGTTACGCGCGCATGAACGGCTATCGCGCGACCATCCTCGAACATCACAGCGAGCCGGGCGGCGTCGCGAAGGCGTGGCAACACAAGGATTATCTGATTGATGGGGGCGTGCATTACCTGATGGGGCACCGGCCCGGACAGGCGTGCTACGAAATTTACCGCGAGCTGGGCGTCTTCAAGAACCGCCACTATCCCGACCTGGCCGACTACGTCCATTTCATTGACGAACCCACCGGCAACCGCGTGAGCTTCACCGGCGACCTGGAAAAACTGGCGCGCGATCTGAAACAAATTGCGCCGGAAGATTCCAGGCTGATTGATGAATTCATCGCCGGCGTCCGCTCGCTGCAAAAAACGGACATGTTCAAGATGATGGAGACGCCGATGGAACTGCTCGGCATGTTCGGCACGCTGAAACAGATGTGGGGACTGCGCCGTTCGCTGCGCTATCTCGGCGGGTCGTATAACAAACCGATCGTCGAATTTGCCCTGGCCGCGAAGAATGAAAGCCTGCGCCGGATGCTCACGCACATGTTCCTGCCGGACGTGCCCGCGTGGTTCATCCTGCTCACGCTCTCGCTGCTCGCGAACCGGCAGATGGGGTTTCTCGAAGGCAGTTGCAAGGATTTCACCGCGAGCCTGGAGAACCGGCTCAAAGGCCTCGGCGGCGAAATCGCCTTCAACTCCACGGTGAAAGAAATACTCGTGGAGAACGACTGCGCGGTCGGCGTGCGTCTGGAAAACGGCACCGAACATCGCGCCGACGCGGTGGTCTCGGCGGGCGACGGTTACAGCACCATCTACAAAATGCTCGGCGGCCGTTACACCGGCAAACAGATTGACCAGTGTTACCAGACCTGGAAACGGCTGGCCCCGCTGATGACGATCAGCTTCGGCGTGAACCGCGATTTTTCCGGCGAACCCGCGCTGAATTTTCTGCTGCTCAAGGACAACATCACCGTCGGCAACGTGAAGGGCGACGGTTTTCCGCTGCGCTTCTTCAACTACAGCGGGAAATTTGCGCCGCCGGGCAAGACCGTTGTCCAAGTCCTGCTCATCACGGAATGGAAATTCTGGAACGACCTGCTGCAAAACGACCGCGCACGCTACGAGGCGGAAAAAAAATCCGTCACCGCCGAGGTGCTGAAGCGGCTGGAGGTGCATTATCCCGGCATCACCGCGCAGGTGGAGGTGACGGACATCGCCACGCCCTACACGACGTGGCGCTATACGCTGAACCACGAGGGCGCGTTCATGGGCTGGGCGCCGACGCCCAAGGCGATCCGCACGCCGCTCAAGAAAACGCTGCCGGGGCTGGAGAATTTTTACATGGCCGGCCAGTGGGTGATGCCCGGCGGCGGCGTGCCGCCGTGTTTTTATTCCGGACGCCACGTCATCCAGATTCTGTGCAAGCGCGACGGGAAAAAATTTACGACGAGCGTGGTTTGAAAGTTTGGAGTTCCGCCTTTAGGCGGCGGACTGGGGGGTGTTTGCAAGAGCCGCCTAAAGGCGGAAC
>JAYVCM010000003.1:0-7709 GCA_043749955.1 Limisphaerales bacterium
TTCACCGGCGTCAGCGCGGGCTGGTGCTTTTTCTCCAGGCACAAACGCATCTGTTCCGCCGCGTCGGAAAACTTTTTCAGCTCGAACAGCGAAAGTCCCAGCGCCAGATGCAGCGAGGCCGTCAGCCCGCCATTTCGGGCGAGCGGCGAGGTCAGCACGCGCGTCACTTCCTCATGGCCGCGCACCTTGTAAAGCTGGCTGGTGAACTGCGTGAGCAACGCCTCGCGCAGTTCCGGCACCACGTCGCCCGCCGGCTGCGCGGACATCAGCGCGAACGCCTCGCGATATTTCACGATCCCCGACTGCAGATCATCCGAGCGCACAAGCTCGAGGCCGAGGTTCATCACGAGATTCGCATCCGCCGGATTTTCCGCGAGCGCCTGGCGCAGCAGTTTCAGATTGCGTTCCACCTTGTTGCGGTCGCGCACGAGTTCCTTCGTGTAGCCGTGATGCAAAATCTCCGCCGTGCCGAACGCAGTCTTCAGCCCCCACGATTTGCACATCGGCAGCAGGCTCGGAAACACCTGTTCGTGGATGCGGCCGTGGAAGAAAATTCCCGGCGCGTTGCGGAACAGTCTCGGCACAAAACTGCGGCCTTCCTTCTCCTGACCGCAGTTCACGAGCGGCAGGCGGAACGCGATGGCTTCGGAATTTTTCATGTCGGCGAGCAGTTGCGCGTGCTGTGCCGGCGGCAGTTCCTCGTCGGCGTCGAGCATCAGCACCCAGTCGCCGATGGCGTGTTCCAGCGCGGCGTTGCGGGCGGCGGCAAAATCATCGCACCACTTGAACGCATGGATTTCCGCGCCGAATTCCCGCGCAATCTCCACCGTGCGGTCGGTCGAGCCGGTGTCCACCACGACGAGCTGCGACGCGAGGCCGCGCACGGATTGCAGGCATTGCGCGAGAAATTTTTCCTCGTTCTTCGCGATGAGGCAGACGGTCAGGCGCGGCGAGGAGGGAGGGTGGAGGATGGAGGATGGCTGCAACCAGTCTGGCGTCTCGTCGCCATTGGACTTCTGGTTCAACAATTGTTTCGCCGCTTTCAAGCCCGGTGCAAAGTCGCGGGCGCGTTGCGCACACAGCCTGGTGCTGCCAGCGTCACCGGCGGCCAATGCGATTTCCGCGAGCAGCAGCAATCCTTCGGGATGAAACGGGCGTTGCGCGACGGCGGCCAGCGCGGCGTTCCACGCGGCGGAAAAGTTTTTCTGCGCGGACAGTTCCCGCGCCTCGTCCAGCCGGCCGATTTTGGCGACCGCAGGCAACGCGATGGCTTTGGCCGGAGCGCCGAGCACCGTCTCGGCGTGTCGGGAAGTCTGCGGAGAACGTGCCGAGACGGTGCTCGGCGCTCCACTCTGCAATGCCATCGTCAGCGCGCGTTCTGCCAGTTCCTGCAAACGATGCGCCACGGTGGCGGCGATGTCGCCCCAGTCAAATCGCTTTTCCACCACGCCGCGTCCGCACGCGCCGCGCCTGCGACATTCGTCGGGATGAGCGGCGGAAAATTTCAGAATCGCGCCGAGGTGCGGCTTGCTCGGTTCAAGCATCCAGCCGTTTTTCACCAGCGCAATTTCCCCGACGTGATCGCCGAGGCGGATGCCGTGGCTGGGAATTTTCCATCCGGCCTCGGCGGGCACAAAACTTTCCGTCGCGCCGCCGGCGGTCACGATCACCGGCAGGCCGCAGCTCATCGCCTCCAGCACCGGCATCCCAAAACCTTCGCCGCGATACGGCAGCACCAGGCAGTCGCACGCCGCGTAAAGCGACGGCATCTGTTCGGACGAAAACTCCTCCATGAGATAAAGAATCTCCGGCGCGTTGGGTTTTTGCTGAATGGCGCGGATCGCCGCTTCGGCGGTCTGGCCTTGATAAAAACTGTCGCCGCCAAAATCCTTGATGACGAGGCAGACGTCGTCGTTCGCGTTGAATGACTGCGAAAATGCCTCCAGCAAAACGTCCGGGCCTTTGCGGAAAATCGTGCCGCCGACGAACAGGAACTTGAATTTCTTTTTCGTCGCCAGCTTCAGCGGTTTTACGCCCGGACGGAATTTGGCCGTGTCCACGCCGTTCGGCACGACGCGCACTTTTTCCGGCGCGATCCCGGAATCCAAATACATGTGGCGCACCAGCGGCGACGGCACCCAGAATTCGTCCACGTTCGCCGCCTGCTCCACCCACGTCTTCGGCAGCGCGCCAAATTCCCACGGCTGGATGACGACGAGCGAGCCGCTCGCCGGCCGCGACCAGTCCGGCGGCCATTGATGCCGCACGGTGACAGCAACATTTTCCGGCGCGGTGGAAAGAATTTTTTTCGCGCAACGCTTCATCTCGGAATCGTTTTTTGCGCGCCCGGGCAAAACAGTTGAGCCGACGCACGCCACGTCGGGCAGACGCGCCGTGAGTTCGCGGTTGATGTGCGAGAGGCTGCCGTAATCGAGGAACGAACCTTCCCAAGCGATGACGGGCCGGTAAAATTTTTCTTCGACCGCACCGGAAACTTTCGCGATGCGCTCATCAAAGGCGCGGCGAAATTCTTCCAGCGAGCGGATCATTTTGATGCCGGGCCATGGTTCGATGAACACCCAGTCGGACGGGTCTTTCCACGCGGCGAGATCGGCACCTTTGACCGGCTCAAAGACGAGCGTCGGGATCTCGGCGAGCGCGGAAAAAGTTTTCGCCCACGAGTCCGCGCCGACGAGTCCGGCACAATGACCGATGAGTTTCATCTGGCCGGGAAAACTTTCGCCGCGCGCGTCCGTGCAGCCGGGCAATGCCGGATAATCTTTCGCCTCCGTTGGCAGTCCGAGAATGACCGGCTCAAATCCGCGTTCCAAAATATGCGCGATGACCTGCGGCCAGAGTCCGGGCCGGATGATGTTGCGCTTGGAGCCGACCATGCCGGTCTGGCTGCCTTGGGGCGCAACAGCGACGCGGCGTGAGTTTTCATTCTGGCGCATTTCGGCCGCCCAGTCCGGCGATTGGCTGACGCGATATTTTTTCCCGAGGTCGAGGCCGGCCTTCCATTCGTCCTCGTAGCCGTCCTTCGGCGTGGTGCCGGCGCCCAGGCAGTTTTTCAACTGATGAACCGCGTAGCGCAGGACGATGTGGAAGAACGGTTCCGCGTGCTGCGGCAGGAAATAAATCTTGGAGAGTTTCGGAAACGCGTCGAACAGCGCGCGCGCCGCGCCGACGCCATTCGGATGGCAGAAAATAATTCCATCCGGCCGCGCATCGTAGAACGAGGCGAGCAGCAGCAGCGCATCGCCCGCGCCGCCAAAGTGCGCGTGGAACGGCGGCAGTTCCGCGAGCAACGCGGCGAGCCGTTTGCCGGCGGCCTGCAATTCGTCGGACGCGTAACGCAGACCGGCAGGACGCGGAAAAAGTTCTTCGCTCAAATAAACGTGGCGGCCGTCAATGCGCGTGATCCACGGACACAAAGCCTTCGGCTCGCGCGCCAGTTGTTCAGCCGTCGGACGGTTCGCCAGCTCACCCGGACGATACACCGGGCCGAGCCGCGCGTGTTTCACTGGCGGCGGGCTGGCAACTTCGCCGGCGCGAAACAAATCAATCCAGCCGCGCAGCTTTGGCCAGCGGGCGGTCAGGCCGGCCTCGTTTTCATTCAGCCGCTGGAGCTTGTAATGGAGCGCGATCAGGTTCATTCCCGCCGCGAGATTTTCGGGATCGAGTTCCAGCGCGGCGTGAAAACACGCGAAGGCAAAATCGTGATGCGCCATCGGCGCACTTTCCCACGGCACGGAAAACCGGGTGGCGCGCGCGCCCAGCGCGGCGAGTGCATTTGCCGATGAAGCCGGATCCCCGCGCCCGACTTGAAAAATATTCCCGATGTCCAGGCCCGCGCGGTAACGGTCCATGACGAGGTCGTGCTCCAGCGCGGCGCGGTTGCTCGCCTGCGTGAGGCCGGCGGTGTTCTGGAAAAACAGGCTCAAGACTTCCGGCACATGGACGGCGTTCATTTTTGCGGCCATCACTTTCAAAGTCGCTTCGTAATCGCCGGCGCACTTGAGCGTCGCATCGAAGCCGCCGAGCTGGCGCAACGATTCCGTGCGGAAAAATTGCAGGCAGCCGGTGACGCAGTAGAACAAAGTTTCCACCGGCGCGTAGCCGGGATACTTCACCGTCTTGATGATGTGCGCGGACGGAAACGTGTCGTTCGGCTGCGTTGTCCACGCGCAATCAGCGTAAGCCAGCGCGCAGTCCGCGTGTTTGTCCAACGACGCGGCGAGGATTTCCAGCGCGTCGTCGCGCAGGCTGTCGTCGGTGTTCACGTTCGCCCAACAGCGTCCGCGCGCGAGCGCCAGCCCGCGGTTCCACGCGGCGTAAAGCGTTTCGCGCGGCGTGCGCAGGTAGCGGATGTTCGGAAAATTTTTCTGGAACTCGGCGACGATGCTGTGCTCGTCCTCGGGCGAACCGCTGTCCACCACGATGATTTCGCAGCGGTCAAAGATGGTCTGGCGCGAAAGATTTTCCAGGCAGGCGCGGATGAATTTTTCGGACTGATAAGTTGAGACCACGACGGACACGAGCGGTTCCAAAATTCCTTCGCCGACAATCTCCATGTCACTGGTCGAGCCAAACAGTTTTTCCGCCGCGTCCTGCCTGGTGGTTTTTTCTGGAGCGCCAACCTCGATGATTTCTGCGTCCACGCCGAGTGCCACCAAGTCCGGCAGCAGCGGCCTCGGAGCGCCGGGAACCGTCCCGGCGTGTGCCGGTCCAATTTCCCGACGTGCCGGGACGGTGCCCGGCGTTCCGCCCGCCGGGAGGAACAGGCGGGCGCGCGGAGAACTTTTCTCCAGCGTCTGGTGGATGGCTGCGGTGAGAATTTCCGGCGTGATGTCCGTGATGCAATGCGCGCGCTGGTGGGTGCAGCGCCAGTTGCAGCCGAAACAATCCAGCGGCAGCGTGACCACGGACGTGAGCGGGCTGTAAGGCAGAAAGCGTCCGAAGTGTCCGCCGCCGAGGACGACGACGTTCGGCACGCCGACGGCGCAGGCGATGTGAGGACCGCTGGTGTCCGAGCCGACGAGAATTTTGCAGCGGCGGATAAGCGCCGCCAGCTCGCGCAGGCTGGTGCGCCCGGCGAGATTGAAAACCGTGCCCGGCAACTGCGCCGCCAGCAGTTCGCAACGCGCCTGCGTTTCCGCGCCGCCGAAAATTAAAATGTTCCAGCCGGCAAAATCTTTCAGCGCGGCGGCGAACTGCGGATAATCCTTGAGGCCGTGCTGCGTGAAGGGAAACAGCGCCAGCGTCCGCTGCGGCTCCAGGTTCTGCTGCTTGAAAAATTCTTCGGCGAGCAGTTCATCATCCGGCGAAGTCCAGACGACCGGCTTGAGCGCCAGCGTCTCGATGCCCAGGCCGCGCAAAAAATCCGCGTGACGGGCGAGTTCGGGCTGGTGCGCGTCCGGCGTGGGGATTTGGAATTCGTAGCCGGCGGCCGCGTAGGCGTGGTCCGCGGCGGAAATGTTGTCCCGGTCGCCCGCGATGGCGAGATGGTGCGCGGCGCGGAAGGCCAGCGCCAGCTCGTTGGACAACCGGTCGCGCGAGCGGACGGAATTCAGGATGACGTCCGGCTTGAAGGCGGCGATTTCGGCGAGGATCTGCCCGCGCTCCGCCGCGTCGTCCATTTTTTTCTGGTCGTAGCAGATGACGGAATCCACCAACGGACACGCGGTGAACAGCTCGGCGACGTGCTGCTGGCAGAGCACGGCCAGCTTCGCGTCCGGATAACGGCGGCGGAGCGGTGCGAGCATCGCGGACGCGAGCACGGCGTCGCCGATGGAGTCGGTGCGCGCAAACAAAATCCGGTTCGCGCCGTCGAGCGAAACGCAGTTGGTTTTGGGAACGGGATTAAATTTCGCGAGGCAGGAGCCAAATTTTTCCTCGGTGATGGCGAGCATCTCGAAGCGCGGGTCGGATTTCATCTGCTCCACGCTCGCCGCGTGCTTCACATGGCGGATGTCGTCGAGCGCGAGGTAGCAGGGGCCGCGCAGCAGTTTCAAAACGTAGTTGAACTCCACGTTGCCCATGTGGCCGGCGCTGTCGAGCAGGAGCAGATCCGGCTGGCCGTCGCATTCGCGCAGGCACTGGCCGAGCAGATCGTCAGGGAGGTCGGGATAATTTGTTTCGTTCAGATACAGCTCGATGCGCTTCGCCTCGTGATGATCCACAAAGATGTCGCCGCTGACATTTTCAATCGTCTCTTTGCGGATGGCCTCGGCGTCGGGCAGCAGCGCGCGCGGCACGGAAATGCCATGCAGCGGGGTGACGAACGGGAGCAGCCCGGATTGCCCGAGGTTGGCGAGCGCCTGCCGGTGATGCTCCGGATTACATTCCACGGAATAAAATGTCGCGTCCGTCAGCCCGTGGTCGCGCAGCGCCGACGCGATGATGCGCGTCGTGCCCTGGCCGAGATAGGTGCCGGTCTCGACGATGAAGCGCGGTTTTTTCTGGCGGATGATGGCGCGGAGAAAAAATTCAAACTCGGAATTGTTCTGCACGGCGGTGAGATTTTTGCCCTGGCACAAATCCTCGGCCACCCTGGGCCTGGCGGCGGGAGTGGCGGTAGTGGCACGGGCGTCCCGCCCGTGAGAACTGAAACACACGGGCGGGACGCCCGTGCCACTACCCAGCCGCGCGAGCAGTTCTGCCGATGCGAGGCAATGCGCGGGCAACGGGTCTGCCAGCGAGCGCACGAAGCGCGTGCCGCACACCGCCTCGAAATCCACGTCAATGTTTTCCGCGTAATTGGGCATGACGCCGAGCGCGACGAGTCCGCTCTTCATCAGCGACGGCGCGTAATGCCAGTCCGCGCCGAGGCCGCGATCCGGCTGGTCCATGAACAATTCCCAGACCGCCGACAAATCCACGCCAAGGTGCGACTGATAAAACTCGTGCATCTTTTTTGCGCCGGTGAGCTGATAATCCTTCAGCACGGCCTCGGCTCCGGCGCGTGAAAACAAAGCCATGCCCGCGCCCAAATTCCACTGCACAGTGTAATTCGCCGTGCGCGTCAGCACGCGGCTGGCGGCGGTGCGGGCGGTGACGGCGCCGACCTTGAAGCCGTCGCGTTCCGCTGCGCGCCACGCGGAGAACATCGCCTCCAGCCAGCCGGGCTTGAGCTGAATGTCGTTTTCAATCAGCCCGACGTAGTCATAGCCGAGCGCGAGCAGGCGCTTCAGGGAGAATTGGATCGCGGCATCGGGGCCGCCGGTGACGTCGTGATGAATTTCCTTGAGCGGTGTTTTTGAAAAATGATCGGCACGGGCGAAGGCGCGGCCGTCGGGGGTTTTCGAGCCGTCGCACCAGATGAGGTCAAAGCCGCCGCAGTCGAGGCCGGGCAGAATCTGGCGGGTGAGTTCGGTGCGCTCCTTGGTGCTCAAGGCAAAACCAATCCGGGGCGGATTGGCTGGCGGGGCGGTTGGATTAAGATTTTTTTCCGCAGTCATGGGATTCCTTGGTTTGAAATTATTTCAGGCGGGCACTAGATCGTAGGACGGGCAGACGGATTCCGCAGCCTCGGCCCAGGTGTTCATCTGCTCGGCGAGATAAGAGAAGAACGCGGTCTGCGCGTGCGGCTTGAACGCGCGTTCAATCTGCCCCGCCAGTTCGCGGTAACATTCCAGATAATTTTCGCCGGTGAATTTCGACGTGCGACACACTTCAATCAACGCCTCGTTGATCTCCATCGCGGGCAG
>JAYVCM010000004.1:0-7151 GCA_043749955.1 Limisphaerales bacterium
TGGTTGGCTGCGTCGTGATGCTCGGCGGAATCAAAACCGTGAGCGTCGCCACGCTGCTCGTCGCCGTGCCGACGCTGTTGGAGACCACGACGCGATAGCTGCCCGCGTCATTCGTCGTCACGTTCACGAGCGAAAGCGTGCTGCTGTTGCCGCCAACGGGCGTGTTCGTATTGAGCGACCAAAAATAAGCGAGCGGCGCAGTGCCGTTCGCGCCGACGGAAAAATTCGCGTTCGCGCCGACGGCCACCGTGAGGCTCTGCGGCTGGTTCGTGATGCTCGGGGCGGTTGCCGGGGGTGGGTTCGTGCCGCCGACAAGCAGGCGAAAAAATTGCCGGGCCAGTCCGGGCGTGACGGGATTGGTGGAATCAAAATTTCCGTTCACATCAAATGAATAGTTTCCCACGGCCGGCCAGTTGGACGCCGCCAGCGCGAGGTTCGTGCTGGTGAGAACCTGATAAACACTGTCGGGTGTGCCATTGGTGCCGCGCAGAATCAAGCCTTGGGGCACAAGGCGCGCCTGCGTGATGACGGGCACGGGCGAAGAATTGGTCGAACCGGTGGACGGCGTCACATCGGCCCAGGTGGTGCCAGCGCGGAGCGTGTCGAAATTCCACACACCGTAGCCGCCGCTGGATTTCAGATAAATATATTGCAGGCCGGTCGCATCGGTGCCGCCCGCTTGCGAGGCGTTCGGCGCCGCCGGTTCGACCGTGCCCGGAACCGGGTTGAGGTAGAGACTCACCTCGTCGTCTCCCGTGCCCGCGCCGAAGGTGTATTTCACCACGATGAAGTGGGTGACGTTCGTGGCGAGGATCGTTGCCGCATTCGTGGTGGATGCCCCGCTGCCCTTGTGAATTCCAAGTTGATATCCGCTGCCGGAAGCGCTGAAGTAAACGGCCAGCGCGTCACTGCTTCCATTGGGCGACGTGCTGGGCAGCAGTCCAGTCAGATAACCGCTCGAACCGGGCGCACCGGCGCACTGAATCAGGAACGAGCAATAAATGCTGCCTGACGAAACCGTGCTGCCGGTGAACGCGCGATACGACGAGCCGCCGGCCGTTCCGAGAATGTTCGCCAAGTTGCCGGTGTTGGTGGGTGACAGCAGGCCGGTGAAGGTGAGGCTCCCGGCGACAACCTTGATCTGGCCGGAACTGTTGCCCCAGGGTGCGGTTGAACCCAGGTTGCTTCCGGGCGCGGCGTTGGTGATGGCATCCTCCATGAACAAGGCGGCCCTGCTGGAAAAAACCGCCAGCAGCACCGACACGCCGACCGCGACCTTGCAGCTTGTGGAAACGATTTTTCCGGCGGGCGAAAAACAAGATGAGGCGGTCATGCGTTTAAAGAAATAAAATGGATTGTGTCCAAGATACTTCAAACCGGGGTGAAGTCATCCCCGACGCCCTGCAATTGCGTTTGAAAATTATGCACCGCGCAAAGCCGCTGGGTTCATAATGTTAATTCGCTGGAAATTATGGAGACCCATGGCGCTCGGGGAAAAGCGGCGGTGAACCGACCGCAGTCCAGACGCTCCGCGAGATTACAAGGCCGCCTGGCATTCGCGGAGCGTCTGGACTGCGGTTGCTTCAGCACCGCTTTCACGGACGAACCGAACACGTCCAGTATTTATTTTAGAGCTGGCAGTCCGGAAACCTCCGCGTTCTCCAGCTTGAACGGCTCGCCCTTCGGCACCATGACCGTGACGTTCTTCAACTGCACGCCCTTCGCGTTGGAAATGGCGAACGGTTTCGCGGCGGTGATCTTCACGTTTTCCAAAACCACATGCGTGATGCAGCTTTCCGGCAGTCCTAAAATCAATCCCGCCGCCTTCGGACACGTCGCCGTGAGATTGCTGATGCGGATGTGGCGATACACGGGAATGTTGCCGCCACTGGACGCGGAATTTGTCGCCGCGTCGCCCGGTTTTTTGTCGCCCGCCGAAGTCCCCTGATAAACACACGTCAGCGTGATGGCCGGGTTCACGTTCTTCATCGTGATGTTGTCGCAGACGAGATTTTCAACGATGCCGCCGCGCCGCGTGTCGGACTTGATGCGGATGCCGTTCTCGGTGTTTTCAAACGTGCAATTCTTCATCGTGATGTTGCGCACGCCGCCCGCCGTCTCGCTGCCGATGCTCATGCCGTGGCCGTGCAGAAACGTGCAATCCGTAATCAGAAAATCCTCGCTCTGGAAATCGTGGCCGGGAATTTTTTTGCCCGCCTTGATCGCGATGTTGTCGTCACCCACGTCAATCTTGCAATGCGTGATCAGGTAGCGCCGTCCGCTCGGATCAATCGCGTCCGTGTTCGCCGCGCGTTCCGGCGCAAGAATCGTCACGTTGGTGATGACCACATCGTCGCAGTCCGTCGGCACGAAATGAAACTTGGGCGAGTTTTGCAGCGTGAGGTTTTCCATCCGCAGATTTTTGCTGCGCTCAATGACGATCAGATTCGGACGCGGCAGCGTGAAGCCCGATTTTTTCTGGCGCGCTTTTTCCGCTTCGGGCCACCAGACAAATCCGTTGCCATCAATCACACCTGCGCCGGCAAACGTCACATCGGTCAAATCCTTGCCGCTGATGAACGGGATGAAATCGCTGCCGCTCTTCGCCTTCAGCCAGTCGCCGGGCACCTTCATGAAATCCATCTGGTTCGTGCTGGCCAGCAACGTCGCGCCGGCGTCCAGTTGAAAAATTGTTTTCGAGTAGAGCTTGAGCGGCTGGCTCAAATAATTTCCGGCGGGAAACTCCACCGTGCCGCCGGATTCCTTGCAGGCATCGAGCGCCTTCTGGATCGCCGCCGTGTCAAAAGTTTGGCCATCGCCCGTCGCACCGAGGTCGCGGACGTTGAACGTGGCGGCGCCCAGCGGCAGGCCGAGCGACAAAAAAATGGCGGCAACGGTTTTCATTGGATGGCAGATGATGATTCAAAAGACGCCGCCGCGATACGCGTAGTTTCGGCAAACTGCGTTGAAAAAATTGCACCGGGCGGTGCGTAGGGCAGGCTTACCAGCCTGCCGGTTCACCGGGCTTACAGCCCGGTGTTCCTCTGAGATCCCAACGTCAGCATTTTTTCCGTTTCCCCCAAAACCCGGACTGGCGGCTGGTAAGCCGCCAGCACCGGCAGGCTGGTAAGCCTGCCCTACGCGCGGCGGCGGACGCCTCACGGCCCCAGTTGAATCCGGTAGAACCGCGAGTTGAAATTGCCCGCGTCTCCGTCCGTCCAGTTGAATGGCACGGCGGGCGACGGGTTGGTGAACAGATTCTGCCACGCCGACAAATTCGTCGAACCTTGGATGATGTAATCCGGCCCCGCATCGCCGGTGCAGGTGAGGCGGAACAGGCCGTTGCTGAAAACCGGATTCTGCACCTGCGGTTGGACCGGCGCGGTGACCAGCACGCTGAACGCCTGGGTCGCGGTCAGGTTCGGCGAGCCGTTGTCGGTGACGACAATTTTCATCGCGTTCGTCATGCCGCCCTGGGCGATGGTGGGACGCCAGTTGAAAATGCCGTTGCTGAAGTTCACGATTGCGCCGGACGGAAAACTCAACGATGAAAACGTCAGCGTCTGCGCGGGCAGATCCGCATCGCTCGCCGAGTTGGTGAACGTGAGTGTCGCGCCGGCGATGACGGTGCCGTTGGAAATCGCGGCGAGCGTGGGCGCGGTGTTGGAAACTACCGCGAGCGCCGCGACGGAACTGGTGACCGCGCCGGAAAAATTCGTGATGGCCACGGAATAATTTCCCGCATTGGTGCCGACGAGATTCGTGAAGGTCAGCGCGGCGTTCGTCACGCCGCCGGAAATGTTGCCGCCGTTGACAAGGTTGGTTCCACTCTTCAGCCAGCGATAGGTCAACGCGCCGTTCGCGGCACCAACGCTGAACGTGCTGGTCGCGCCAACATTATTCGTGCTGCCGCCGGGTTGCGTAACGATGACGGGCGGCGCGTTGGTGATGAACACCGCCACCGTCACCGGGCCGAAGGCGACGTGATCCACAAAATTGCTCGCGTTGAAGGTGAACGCCGCGAGGCCGATGAAATTTGTCGCGGGCAGGAATTGCGCCGTGTAGCCGTCGCCTGCGAGCGTGACACTGCCATTCGTCAGGTTGGCCACCGTGAAATTCAGATTCGTGCCGTTGCCCGTGAGCACGTGCAGGTCGGGCGCGATGAGCTGGTTGACCTTGCCCAGCGCGTGCAGGTCGGCGAGCCAGTTGAGATAATTTTCCAAATCCGTGTAGCCGTCGGCGTTGGTGTGATTGTTGTTCGCCACGGCGGGATTCAGGCCCAGGTTCCATTCCCAAAAATCCGGCATCCCGTCCTGGTCCGCGTCCGTCGGCGCGGCGGTGGAGTTCAGCACCGGCCAGCCGCGCACGAAAACGTAGTTCGTGCCGTTGATGTTGTTGGTGATGTAATCGGCAGCCTGATTGTTCGGCCCAATGGCATCAATGAGCCGCCCGTTGTGGCTGCGCACAGTGCCGATGAGCCGGTGGTCCACTTCATCGCGCACGACGGACGCGCCCGCGAACGCGACCACGCGCTGAAACGCGACCTCTGCCGAGTTCGTGGTGACGGCGGGCAACGGATATGGCGTGGAGTCCGTGGTGTAAGGATAGCCGCTGAACATGGCCGCGCCCGTGTTCGCGCCGTCGAGCAAATTGTCCTTGTCGCTGTCAATGAAGTTGCCGGACTGGTAGATGAAGGTTTTGTCAGAGCCGCTGGCAAACGCGGTGTTGGGCGAAGTGGAACTTGGCCCGGCGACGTAATAATTGTTCACGCAGTTGAGATAATTCGTGAAGCCGAGCGGATTGTCCGCGAGGTCGCTGTTCGTCGTGTTGTTGCCGGAGTAGCCCGCGCGCCCGCCCCAGTTGTAAATGACGTTGTTGACGAAATCGAATTTGAGGTTGTCGCCGAGGCGCGGATTGCGGCTGTCGTGGTGCTGAAACAGATTGTGGTGGTAGGTCAACTGCCCGAAGCCGTAGCGCAGCAGCGCGCCGTAGCCATGCGCGCCCTTGTCGTGCTGCGAATTTTTCATGCTCTCGGAAATCAGGCACCACTGCACGGTGATGTTCGTGGACCACGTCGTCGAGAGACATTCATCCACGCTCCACGAGGTGGACAGGTGATCCGCGATGCAGTTCGTGGCGTTCACAAAATGAAACGCATCGTCCTGAAAATTCGTGTCCGCATCGCCGGGCCGGCAGCGGAGGTAGCGCACAATCACATTGCGCGTGTTCTGCACGGAAGTCAGCCGCCGCGCCAAAGCAATGCCGTCGCCCGGCGCGGTCTGGCCGGCAATGGTGAGGTTGGACTTGGTGATGGAAAGGTCGGTGAGCAGATTGATCGTGCCGGAGACGTCGAAGACGATGGTGCGATTTGCCGTGCCGACCCCGGTGCGCAAGCTGCCCGCGCCGGAATCATTCGTGTTCGTGACGTGATAAACCGTGCCGCCGCGTCCGCCCTGGGCATTAGCCCCCGCGCCCTCCGCGCCGGGAAAAGCCGGGAGCGCCAGCAGCCGGCTGGCGAGCAAGCAAAATAGCAATGACGCGGTGAACTTCATTTTTGGTGTCTGTAGAAGATGCCACAACCCGCCCCGCCGCGATACGCGGTTTAGGGCAAAGCGCATTGAGATAATTGCACTGAAGTTGTGGTGGCGGGCATCCTGCCTGCCGTAGAGCCGTGGCTTCCAGCCCGGCGGAAAAAACCGCGCGCAAAACCGAGCGCGCTAAATTTTTCGTGAGTCATTAACCGGGTCACGTTTTTTCCGGGCGGCTGGAAGCCACGGCTCTACGTCAGGCAAGATGCCCGACGCTACTTCACGCCCGGGAACGCCATGTAGTTTTTCGCGTTCTCGTAGCAGATGTTTTTGATCATCGGGCCGACGAGCTTTTCATCGTTCGGAATCGCGCCGGATTCAATGTCGTTGCCGATGAGATTGCACAGCGTCCGGCGGAAATACTCGTGGCGCGGATAGCTCATGAAGGAACGCGAGTCCGTGATCATGCCGATGAAACGCGAGAGCAGGCCGAGGTTCGAGAGCGCGTTGATCTGCCATTCCATCGCCTCCTTCTGGTCCAAAAACCACCAGCCGGAGCCGAACTGGATTTTGCCGGGGATCGTGCCGTCTTGAAAATTCCCGATCATCGTGGCGAACGCGTAATTGTCCGCCGGATTCAAGTTGTAGATGACGGTCTTGGGCAAAGAATTTTCCGAATCCAGTTTGTCGAGATACGCCGCGAGCGTCTGCGCCTGCGGAAAATCGCCGATGGAATCAAAGCCGGAATCCGGCCCCACCTGCTTGAGCAGACGCGTGTTGACGCTGCGCAGCGCGCCGAGGTGAAGCTGCTTGGTCCAGCCGTGTTTCGCGTCGAGGTGCCCGAAGAACAGCATCATGAACGACGCGAACTGTGAATGTTCCTCCGGCGTGACGGCGACGCCTTTGCGCGCCTTGTCGAAAATTCCGGCGGCAATTTTCTCGGAACAAAAATCCGCGAAGCAGTGGTTCATGCCGTGGTCGGACAAGCGGCAGCCCTGGTCATGGAAAAAGTCGTGGCGCTTTTTCAACGCCGACGTGAACGCGCCAAAGCCGTTCACATCAATGTTCGCGGCGGCGGAAAGTTGCTCCACCCAGCGATTAAAACTCGCGGGCGAATTCACCGTGAGCGCCTTGTCGGGGCGGAACGCCGGCAGCATCGTCGTCGGGTGGCCGGCCTTCGCGAACACGCGATGATGTTCCAGCGTGTCCACCGGATCATCCGTGGTGCAGACCACCTTGACCTTAAATTTTTTCAGGATGCCGTGCGTGGTGAGCGCGGGCGTGGCGAGCTTTTCATTCGCCGTCTTCCAGATTTTTTCCGCCGTATTTTCGTTGAGCAAATCGCTGATGCCGAAATAGCGTTTCAGTTCGAGGTGCGTCCAGTGGTAAAGCGGATTGCGCAGCGTGTGCGGCACGGTCCTGGCCCACGCGAGAAACTTGTCATGTGGCGACGCGCTGCCGGTGCAGAATTTTTCCGCGACGCCGTTGCTGCGCATCGCGCGCCATTTGTAATGGTCGCCTTCCAGCCAGATCTCGAACAGGTTGTTGAACTGCCGGTTGTCCGCGATGTCCTTCGGCGGGATGTGGCAGTGGTAGTCGAAAATCGGCTCGGCCTCGGCGAAT
>JAYVCM010000005.1:0-8091 GCA_043749955.1 Limisphaerales bacterium
TCCACGAAACATTTCTTTCCCATCCTCGATAACGCGGCGCGTTGGAAGATTTGAGTTGTAATGCAAGCCGCTCAATTTTTCGATGACGTCAAAAATCGGGCGGAAGATGTCGGTCTCGTAATTGGAAATTTTTGCGTTGGCGAAATCGGAAAAGTTTTTCGTGCCTTGAATGATGCTCGTCACGCGCTCGAAACCCATGCCGGTGTCCACGTGCTTGGCGGGCAACGGCGAGAACGTGCCGTCGGGATTCGCGTTGAACTGGATGAAGACGAGATTCCAGATTTCGATGCAGCGCGCATCGCCTTTGTTCACAAGGCTTCCGCGCGTGTCACCGTTTGGCGTCAAATCAACGTGCAGTTCGGAGCAAGGACCGCACGGGCCGGTCTCGCCCATCATCCAGAAATTATCCTTCTTGTTGCCGTTGACGATGTGGACGGCGGGATCAAGTCCGACGCTGCGGAATTTTTCCGCCCAGAAATTCCAGGCTTCCTGATCGAATTCGCTCGGATCGTTCTTGGATTTGTCGGGATTGTAAACGGTGGCGTAAATTCGTTGCGGCGGAAATTTCCAGATGCCGACGACAAGTTCCCACGCCCAATCAATCGCCTCCTTCTTGAAATAATCGCCGAAGCTCCAGTTGCCAAGCATCTCGAAAAACGTGTGGTGATACGTGTCGAGGCCGACGTCGTCGAGGTCATTGTGTTTGCCCCCGGCGCGGATGCACTTCTGCGTGTCCGCCGCACGACCGGGAGTGTAAGGACATTTCGTCTGGCCGAGAAAAATCGGGACGAACTGGTTCATGCCCGCGTTGGTGAACAGGAGATTCGGCGAGTCCGGCATCAGCGAAGACGACGGGACAATGGTGTGCGACTTCGACTGGAAGAAGTCGAGGAACGACTGGCGGATTTGGGTCGAGGTCATCATTAAAATTGAGCGGAAGCTTAGTCAAAACGGGGCGCGCAAGGCGAGTTGGAATTTTGACGCGGATGTTTATTAGACGCCCGCCAATAATCAGACGCAAGTCTTTGTTGTGAAAAATGGAAAATTTTTCTGAAAAAAAGTCTTGAGAAAAACCCCGCACCGGACGATGTATAGGACAGAAATTGTTCTTTGATGATAATAAAAATTTCCCTGCCCTGTTTGTGATTCGCAACAGTCCTTGAACCGTAAATAAAACGATCACGGGATGAGCCAGGCTGTGGCCGGCATGCCTTCAATGGAAGCCGAAAGCAGACGCGCGAGTTCCACATGTAGCGATACATGTTCTAAGGATCGAGTTCGACACGGCAACGGCGGGGGTTCTTTCAAGATTACAGGTTTGATCCGTCAACCCTGCAATCAAAGCCCGCCACCCGTTGCGGGCTTTTTTATTTGGCCACACTCACGCCGGTGCTAACCTCCCTGCATGGCGCGCGACGATTTGTTCTCCGCTCCGGTTGAAAAGCAACCGGAGGAAAAATCTGCGCCCGCCCCCGACACCTTCCGCAGCCAGCCGCTAGCGGCGCGGATGCGTCCGCGCAACCTCGACGAATACGCCGGCCAGTCGCACATCCTCGGCAATGGACAGCTTCTCCGCCGCGCCATCGAAGCCGACCGCATCCAGTCGCTGATCTTTTACGGGCCGCCGGGCACCGGCAAGACTTCCCTCGCGCAGATCATCGCCCGCCAGACCAAAAGCAAATTCGAGCGCTTGAGCGGCGTGGAATCCAACGTCGCCGACATGCGCCGCGTTTTGTCCGCCGCCACGAACCGCCTGGAAAACACCGGGCAGCCGACGATTCTCTTCATTGACGAAATCCACCGTTTCAACAAATCGCAGCAGGATGTTTTGCTGCCCGATGTCGAGAGCGGCGTCATCCGGCTAATCGGCGCGACCACGCATAATCCGTTTTTCTTCGTCAACTCGCCGCTCGTCTCGCGCTCGCAGATTTTTGAACTGCGCCCGTTGACGGAGGAGGATTTGTTTTCACTTTTGCAACGTGCCCTGGCTGACGCGGAACGCGGCCTGGGCTATCTGAAGATTTCGGCGGACGAAAATGCCTTGCGTCATCTCGCCAAAATTTCCGACGGCGACGCGCGCAAGGCGCTCAACTCGCTGGAAATCGCCGCGCTCACGACCGAGCCGAGTTTGGTAGTGGGACAGTGCTTCCAGCCTGTCCAGGGCAAGGGGAAAGTTTCAAACGGAAAAAATTCCCCTCCACCCGGACAGGCTGGAAGCACTGTCCTCCAACCCGGCGTGATCCGCATCACGCTGGAAGTCGCGGAGCAGAGCATCCAGAAAAAAGCCGTGGTGTATGACGGCGATGGCGACGCGCATTACGACACGATTTCCGCGTTCATCAAATCCATGCGCGGCAGCGACCCCGACGCCGCGCTTTACTGGCTCGCCAAGATGATCCACGCCGGCGAAGACCCGCGTTTCATCGCGCGGCGCATTGTGATTTGCGCGGCGGAAGATGTCGGGCTGGCCGACCCGATGGCTTTGGTGCTGGCGAACGCCTGCTTGTCGGCATCGGAATTTGTCGGCTGGCCCGAGGCACGGATTCCATTGGCCGAAGCGACGATTTACATCGCGACGGCGAACAAAAGCAATTCCGCCTACAAGGCGATTGATGCGGCGCTGGAAGACGTTCGTTCCGGCCGGACCATTGCCGTGCCGGAACATCTGCGCGACGGCCATTATTCCGGCGCGAAAAAACTCGGGCACGGCGCCGGCTACGAATACGCGCACGAGGGCAAAGACCATTTCGTCGCGCAGGATTATCTGGGCGTGGACAAAGTTTATTACGAACCGACCGAACAAGGTGTGGAAAAGAAAATCAAGGAGCGCCTGGACAAATGGCGGGCGGAATTTGCCAGACTGCGGGAGGGAAAAACAAAATGAACGAGCCAGGCTTAAAGACTGCCCTGCGTGAAATGGTCCGCGCCCAGTTGGGAAAAATTTCCCCGGCGGTGCGGGCGGTGGAATCCATCGAGTTGTGCGAGCGGCTGAAGGCGCAGATGCCGAGCGCGCACACGGTTTTGTTTTTCGCGCCGCTGCCGGACGAGCTGGATGTCTGGCCGGTGCTGGAACTGTCGCTGGCGCTGGGAACCAACTGCGCCCTGCCGTTTTTTGATGCGGAGAAAAAAACTTATGGCGCGCGGCAGATCCAGAACGTGGCGGCGGACATCGTCATCGGAAAATTTGGCGTGCGCGAGCCGGCGGCAGGCTGCGCGGAGATTTCCTTGAGCCGGTTTGACCTGGTGCTGGTGCCGGGCCTGGCTTTTGATTTGAGCGGAAACCGTCTGGGCCGGGGCAAAGGTTTTTACGACCGGCTGCTGGCGGAAACCAGCGGGATAAAATGCGGCGTGGGCTACGATTTTCAACTGCTGGAGAAAATTCCGGCGGAGCCGCACGATGCCAAGGTGAATTTTATCCTGACGCCGTCGAAGTTTGTCCGCCGAAAAAATTAACGGTGCTGCTGCATGTTGTCCATGCCGCCGAGACCGTTTTCCCAGCCTTGCGGCGAGTTCCAAGGCCGGACCGAGGCGTTGTCCGACTCGGTGGAGGCGCAGCCGGCAAGCATCAGCACGGACAGCAGCGCGAGGAAGAGAAACAGATGCGCGGCGCGAAGTTTCATTTCAGGAGGCGGGATGCGCCGGGGTGACTTCGTCGCCTTCAATCATCTCGCCCATCTTCCAACCGGGGACGATGTTGGCCACGGAACGATCTTTCTGGACGCTGCGGATAATGACCTTGGCGACGAGCTTGCCTTCGCGGCTGACGAGCATTTCGCCTTCCACCACGACGCCTTGATCGTCGCCGATGTTGAGGACGACGAAATCCCATTTCGGATCCACCACCACAATTTTGCCGCGCAAATCCGCACGCAGTTTAATGGTCGGGTCCGGCGAGATGAACTTGGCCAGTTCGGCCTTGGTTTTAAGCAGCTCACGTTGCAAAAGCGCTTTCTCGCCGTTGATCGCGCCAATTTGAATGTTGGCGTCCTTGAGATTTTTATTCAGTTTGCTGACCTGTTCCGGCGTGAGGTCGGTGGCCTTGTAGGAGGCGAGTTCGTTTTGCGCGGCGTCGCGGGCGGCCACGGCCGTGGCGAGCTTGTCGGAAAGTTCATCGGCGCGTTTGGACTGCGCTTCGGCGCGGGCGACGGCCTTGTCACGTTCGCCCTTGGTGTCGGTGAGTTCCTGCTGCGTGGTGGCGAGTTCACCCTGCGTTTTCTTCAGGCTGGTCTTGGTGGTCGCCAGCTCGGTCTGCACCAGCTTCTTGGCGGTGTTTTCATCATCGCGTTGCTTGGCGAGCGCGGGAATCTTGTCCGACACCGCCACATAAGCGAGTCCGCCGGCGGCCAGCCCGGCGATGATGGCCACGAATAAACTGATGCGAAGTAACATGGTCAGTTGAAATTTTCTTGAGACTAAACCCCGCTGCCGCTGCTGTCAACGCCCGGTTTGCACTTTTCACCGGCGGCTTTTCGGCGCATATTCAGCCATGAAACTCAACCACGGCCTGCATCTGGCCTACTGCACGAACGTCCACCGGGGCGAGACGTGGCCGGAAACATTTCACTTCCTCCAGACCCACGCGCTGGCGGTGCGCGACAAAGTCTGCCCGCAAAAACCCTTCGCCATCGGCCTGCGCCTGGGCGAACGCGCGGCGGTGGAATTAAGCGAACGTGATGTGCTGCTGGAATTCCACCGCTGGCTGGAAAAAAACCGCTGCTACATTTTCACCATCAATGGATTTCCTTTCGGCCAGTTCCACGGCGCGCGCGTCAAGGAACAGGTGTATCGGCCGGACTGGACTTCGCCGGAACGCGTGGCCTACACCAACCTGCTGTTCAACCTGCTCGCGGAACTTTTGCCCGCCGGCGTCGAGGGCAGCGTCAGCACTTTGCCCGGCTCGTTCAAGGAATTTCATCCGCACGCCGACGCGCTGAAAGCCATCCGTCAAAACATCTGGCACACGGTTGAGCACATCGCCCGTGTCAGCGAGAAAACCGGGCGCAAACTGCATCTCGGCCTCGAACCCGAACCGCTCTGCCTGCTGGAAAGCAGCGCGGAGACGATTCATTTCTTCGATCACATGCGGGCTGAACATCCGCACGACCCGCGGCTCGCCGAGCATCTCGGTATCAACTACGACACCTGCCACTTCGCCGTGGAATTCGAGGAACCGCAAAACGCCCTGCCCTGCCTCGTGAACCACGGCATCAAGATCAGCAAAATCCATTTAAGCTCCGCGCTGAAAGTTTCGCCCACGCCGGCAGCGTGCGAGGCCCTGAAAAAATTTGCCGACGACGTTTACCTCCACCAGGTGGTCGTGCGCGACGCGGCCGGCAACCGCACCATCTACCGCGACCTGCCCGACGCACTTTCCCATCACGCATCACGCATCACGCATCACGCCGAAGAATGGCGCATCCATTTTCACGTCCCGCTGCACGCGCCCGCCGCGCCGCCGTTTGAAAACACCAACGACCATCTGCTCGGCGTGCTGGATTTGCTGCAGCTCAATCCGCAGATTTGCTCGCACCTGGAAATGGAAACCTACACCTGGGAAGTGCTGCCGCCGGAACTGAAATCGCAGAGCGTCGTGGATCAGCTTGCGCAGGAATACAATTGGACGCTCGCCGAACTCGCCCAACGCGGACTCTGTTAAATTTGCGGTTTACGATTTTTGATTTACGATTTGCGGCGGGTCTCGCGCCGTTGCCGAGGCAATCGTAAATCGTAAATCGCAAATCATCAATGTTACGCACCCTGCTCGTCCTTGGACGCGTGTCGAATTTGCCCACCGTCTGGTCGAACTGCCTCGCGGGCTGGTGGCTCGGCGGCGGCGGCAATTTCTGGAAGCTGCCGTTTCTCTTTCTCGGCGTGAGCCTGCTCTACACCGGCGGCATGTATTTGAACGACGCCTTCGACGAGGAGTTCGACCGCCAACGCCGCGCTGAACGTCCGATTCCGACGGGGAAAATTTCCGCGAAACTCGTATGGCGTTTTGGCTTCGGCCAGCTCGCGCTCGGAATTTTCCTGCTGCTGTTCTGCGGCAAAGTTGCCGCCGTGTCAGCCGTCATTCTCGCGCTCTTCATTTTGCTCTACGACTTCACGCACAAAATTTTCACCGATTCGCCGTGGCTGATGGGCGCGTGCCGCTTCTGGGTTTATGTCATTGCGGGTGCCACGGGCGTGGATGGCTTGAATGGCTTCGCGATTTTTTGCGGCGTGGCGCTCGCGCTCTACGTCGTCGGCTTGAGCTATGTCGCGCGGCGGGAAAGTTTTCGCGGGCCGGTTCCGTTCTGGCCGCTGCTGCTGCTCGGCGCGCCCATCGTTCTGGCGCTGGCGATGAACACCGGCGATTTCCGCCCGTCCGCCATCTGGATTTCAATCGTGCTGGCACTGTGGGTCATCCGATGTGTGCGGTCAATTTTTCTTGGCGGCGCGATCAACGTCGGCTGGGTCGTCACGAATCTGCTCGCGGGCATCGCGTTGGTGGACTGGCTGGCGGTTGCGCCAATCCTTCCGCACGCGACCAGCGCCATCATTTTCCTCGCGCTGTTCGGTTTGACGAAGTGGTTTCAAAAATTTATTCCCGCGACGTAGCGGAACGCCGGTCTCCGGCCCGGCCCGTTGAAAACACGATCATCTCTGTTCTTTCCAAAACTGATTCAACGCAAAGGCGCAGCGCGGCGGAGCCGCAACCAAAGCATTCAACATTCAACATCGAACGCCCAATGGCTGGCGTATTCTGCGGGTCCGAAGTTGAGGGTTCGGAGTTGAATGTTGAATGTGCCTCCAAAAAAATCTTCGCAGCACGCGACAAATTCGGGAGATGGCACCTCAAAGGACGCAAAGTGCCGCCGAGGAAAAATTTCCTTTGCGTTTCTCCGCGTCCTCTGCGCCTCTGCGTTTGTCTGAAACACGCCGGGTCGGAGACCGGCGTTCCAAAGCTGCGCTTGAACAGCCGCCCACGGCAGGCTATCCTCACCGTTCGCTATGAGCGCTGAAGCACCAATAAAATTAACGCACAACGAAGACATCAAGGCCGCCATCCCCACGCTGGCCGGCTCCATTGCCGCGACCTTCAACGATCCGGCCAATGACCATTTCACCGACGACGACAACCAGTTCCTGAAATTTCACGGCTCCTACCAGCAGGATGACCGCGACCTGCGCAAGACCGGCAAGAAGTATATCATGATGATCCGGGGCCGCATTCCCGGCGGCGTGATGACCGCGAAGCAATGGTGCGTGTTCGACGAGCTTGCCACGAAACACGGCAACAACACGCTCCGCATCACCACGCGCCAGAGCATCCAGTTCCACGGCGTCGTGCTGTCCGGTTTGCGTCCGCTCGTTGCGAAGATCAATGAGTCGTTGCTCTCCACGCTTGCCGCCTGCGGCGATGTGAACCGCAACGTCCTGGCACCGCCCACGCCCGCCTACACGAAGGCGCGCGAAGAAGTTTTTGCCGATTGCCATAAAGTCGCGCTCGCGCTCGCGCCGCAGACGAAGGCGTATCACTCCATCTGGATTGACGGCGTGCAGCTCGACAACGACGCGGCGGAAAATAAAAACTTCGTTGACCCGCTCTACGGCAAAACGTATCTGCCGCGCAAATTCAAGATCGCCTTCGCCATTCCGCCGACGAACGACCTCGACATTTTTACGAACTGCCTCGGTTTCATCGCCATCATCGAGAACGACAAGCTCGTCGGCTACAACCTCTGCGTCGGCGGCGGACTTGGTCGCAGTCACGGCAACGAGCAGACCTACCCGCGCCTCGCGGACGTCATCGGCTTTTTCACGCCGGACAAGCTCGTCGAAGTAGCGAAAGCCGTGCTGACAATCCATCGTGATTTCGGCGACCGCACCGACCGCAAACACGCGCGCCTCAAATACGTCGTGGCCGAACGCGGCGTGAAATTCATGCAGGACGAAGTGAACTCGCGCGCCGGCATCACGCTCGCGCCCGCGAAGCCGTATCAGTTCACGACCATGCAGGACTTGCTCGGCTGGCGCAAAGCCGTGGACGGCTCGTGGTTTCTCGGCCTGTTCGTCAACATGGGCCGCGTGAAGGACGCGCAGAAAACCGCG
>JAYVCM010000006.1:0-4230 GCA_043749955.1 Limisphaerales bacterium
CAGCAGCTTGCGTTTGCGCGACACGTCGCCGCCGTAACATTTCGCCGTCACGTCCTTGCGGAACGCGCTGATGATTTCCGACGCGACAATCTTCCCGCCAATCGCAGCCTGGATCTTCACCTGGAACTGCTGGCGCGGGATGACCTCCTTCAACTTCTCGGCCAGCGTGCGTCCCCTGCCCTCCGCCTTGCTGCGATGCACGATGCACGAAAACGCGTCCATCGGTTCGGTGTTCACGAGCATGTCGAGCTTCACCATGTCGGATTCCATTTCGCCGTCGAATTCATAATCCATCGAGCCGAAACCGCGCGTCATGCTTTTGATGCGGTCATGAAAATCAATCAGGATTTCGTTCAACGGCAGGCGGCTCGTGAGCATCACGCGGCGCGAGTCCAAAGTTTCCGTGTGATCCACCGCTCCGCGCTTTTCCGAGATCAACGACATCATGTCGCCGATGCTTTCGTTCGGGCAGATCACGAACGCCTTCACCATCGGTTCCTCGATCTTCGCGATGTGGCTGGGATCAGGCATGAACACCGGATTGTCCACCTGCTTCATCGTGCCGTCGCCCATGGTCACCTTGTAGATCACGCTCGGATACGTCGCGATGATGTCCATGTTGTATTCGCGACGCAGACGCTCTTGAACAATTTCCAAATGGAGCAGGCCGAGAAAGCCGCAACGGAAACCGAAGCCGAGCGCCACGGAAGTTTCCGAGGAATAGACGAACGCCGAATCGTTCAACTGCAGCTTGGCCATGCTCGATTTGAGATGCTCGTAGTCCGCCGTGTTGATCGGGTAAATGCCGCTGAACACCATCGGATGAATCTCCTTGAAACCCGGCAGCACCGGAGATGGATTGCGCGAATCCGTGATCGTGTCGCCCATCTTCACTTCCTTGGGCGACTTGATGTTCGCCGTGAAATAACCCGTCTCGCCGACTTCCAATTTTTCGCGCGTGTAAGGCTTCGGATTGAAGCTGCCGACTTCTTTCACCTCAACCGTCTTGCCGGAGTGAAGCAGCTTCACCATCTGGCCGGCTTTGAGTTCGCCGTTGAAAACGCGGACGTGGGTGACGACGCCTTTGTAGGTGTCGAAATAAGAATCAAAGCCCAGCGCCTGCAAACTCTTTTCGCCGGTCGGCTTCGGCGGCGGAATGCGTTCCACCACGGCTTCCAAAATGTCTTCGATGCCGATGCCCTGCTTGGCGCTCGCGAGCACGGCGGTGTCGGCAGGAATCGCGAGAATATCTTCAAGCTGTTTTTTTGCCTGCTCGATGTCCGCATGCGGCAGGTCAATCTTGTTGATGACCGGGATGATCGTGAGATTCTGCTTCATCGCCAGATGCACGTTGGCGACCGTCTGCGCCTCGACGCCCTGCGCCGCGTCAACGATGAGCAGCGCGCCTTCGCACGCGCTCAAGCTGCGGGAAACTTCGTAGGAAAAATCCACATGGCCGGGCGTGTCAATCAGGTTCAGTTCGTAAGTCTCGCCGTTGCGCGCCTTGTAGAGCATCGTCACCGGATGCGCCTTGATGGTGATGCCGCGTTCGCGTTCGAGATCCATCGCGTCCAGCAACTGGTCGGACATGTCGCGCGTGGCGATCGTGCCGGTCATGTGCAGCAGCCGGTCTGAAAGCGTGGTCTTCCCGTGGTCAATGTGGGCGATGATGCTGAAATTTCTTATGTGTGCGGCGTCCATTTACAAATCTCGAATGTCGAGCGCAGCAGGATAACGGGAAAACATCTGATGAAAAGGAAATTTGACGGACGCGAACCAACCTCAAGCTGCAACCGCAGCTTCATGTTTCAGAACCAGCAGCTCCGCGCGATTCAATTCGGTTAAAGCCACCGTTTTGCCGTTGGAATCAAGAAACTCCACCTCGAACACGCCCGGAGCCAGCACGTCAATAATTGTGCCGACTTGCCCGGCGGCCAGACCTTCCGCAGGTTTGTCGTCGAGCAGAGCCACAACATCCAATAACTTTACAGGGGCATTTTGCACAAAGTTTTTATGGCACGAAACAGTGGCTAATCTAGGAAAATCTTCCGCTGGACGGACGTTCCAAACGTTTCTTAACAGTGCGGATTTGCCGCCACGATGCAGCGTAAAATCCAAAACATACCGCTGACCATGATCGGTTTTTCGACCGAGGCGGCAATCATGCGTGCGGGCGACTGCCAGTAATTGTTCGCGCAACCAATCCGCATCATTGCGAGTCAGGCCAAGATGCACCCCACGAGTGCTGCCCGACCGGAAGCTCACTTATCCGACCACACACCCAGCTCGTTGCGGAGGGATCTACGTAATGAAAACGCCGGCCACCCGGAAAGGCGAAGATGTCCCGCGAAATTTTCCCACCGGCTTTGATGACGCGCTCCCTCGTCGCCTCGAGATTCGAGGTAAAGAGAACGACCAGCGGCTTGGATGTCTGATGTTCGCTGGAGCCGTTGATGCCCGTGGTGATGCCGCTGTCCTTCGTGTCCGAATAATCGTCGCCCCAGGACTGATACGACCAGCCGAACACGTCGCCATAAAACTTTTTCGTGGCCGCATGAGCTGCCTTCGATGCGGTGGGGAACTCGACATAATCTATCCGGTTCTCGCGTGGTTCAGTTTCCATAGGATTGTAAGGCCAGCCTAACCGGCCGGCTTGACCGCTCACGCTAATGGGTGACCCCTGCGCTTTCAGGCAGCGCGCCATGAAAGTTTTTTGACCTGCGCGTGCTCGGGATGTTTCGGATCCAGCGAACGCAGTTCAAATTCCGCACCATCACGCGCCAGCGTCAGGCGCACCCAGCCGTTCGGGCGGCCATCCTTGAAGACGTAACCCGTCGGCGGCAGATTGATGAGATGCACGCCGCTGGGGTGCTGCGAAACGTCCCAGTTGTGCGTGTGACCGAAGATGAACGCCTTCACCTGCCGTTGCTGCGCGAACAATTCTTCGAGCGCGGCCGAATCCTTCAGGCCGGCGACCGCACCAGGCGTCTGCAAATTATGATGGCCGACGATGATGGCGGGTTTGTCCGGGCGCGCGGCGAGTTCACCCTTGAGCCAGTCAAGCTGCGTCACGCCCAGTTCGCCCGGCGTGGAATTGGTGGCGTCGAGCGAATCGAGCAGAAACCAGTTGGCGCGGGCGCTGGGAAAAAACGCGGCCTGCCGCTGCGGAACGGATTTCAACTTCGCCGCGTCGTGCGGAAACGCCTGCCAGAAATTTTCCCGCTGGTCATGGTTGCCGAGCGAAAGATGGATCGGCGCGAACTCGCGGACGGGCTCAATCAATTTTCCAAACCGCGCGTAATCGTCCGTCAGGCCGGTCTTGAACGCGAGGTCGCCATTGACGATGACGGCGGCGGGCTTCACCGGCCACGCGGTGAGTTCGCGCCCGGCGGCGGCGAGACAGTCCGCCATGTTGGCCCCGCGCTGTTGCAGCATGGCGTCGGCGGCGACGTGGGTGTCGGAGAAAAAAGCGAACGTGTGCGGGTCGCGCGACTTGCCGAACCAGCCGGCCTGGGCTTCGGACGCCAGGGCAACGCCGGCACCGGCGAGCAGGGCGCGTTTCAGAAATTCCCGGCGCGAAGTTTGTGGCAGATGGATGGGCATAAATTATTTTTGAACCAGGTTAAGATGCGGAATATGGGCGGTCATTTGCCAGTCCAGAATTTCACATAAATTTCCAACGGCTCTTTTAAAAAAGTTTTCTCATGCGCCCAGTCCAATGGCTCGTAGAAAGTGGTGATGACCTGCATCGTGGTTCCTGACGGGTGCGTTTTGCTCATCATCAGCGCCGCCGGGCCGATGCTCAAAACGTAAAAGAGCGGCAGCCCCATGACCAGCAGCGCCAGCCAGGACAGCACACGGACGGAATGGTTTTCCTTGGCCGTCATATCATTTGATGCCCCAAAGATGCAGATAAAGGTCAAGCGGTGCCCTTAAAAATGTATGTTCATACAGCCACTCCAATGGCGCGTAAAATGACATCACCAACTCCCAGCTCACATGCGAACCCAGCGGATGGGTCATATCCAGAATCTTTATCACCGGGCCAACGCTCAAAACATACAGCAGCGGCAGGCCGACGACGAGAATCGCGACCCACGAGAACGCGCGGCCACGGCCACTTGGTTCAACATCGTCCGCCATGAGTCCAGTTAAACGCAGGCCATCCGATTTGCAAATGGAAAAACGGCGCGCGGCTTCTGGTAGTGGCACGGGCGTCTCGCCCGTGAG
>JAYVCM010000007.1:0-11878 GCA_043749955.1 Limisphaerales bacterium
GGCTGGAGCGGCTGGCTGGTGGTCGAACGGTCGCGTGACGCGAAGGACGCCCGCAACGTGCGGAAAAATTTCGGGACCAACACCGCGTATCTGAAAATCATTTTTCAAAAGCCATGACCACCATTGAATCCACGCCCGCCCTCACCCCGGCCCTCTCCCCCCGGAGCGGGAGGAACGCCCGCCGTCTCTTTCGAAAACCCACGACCGGCTTTGCCGGACGGCCGCACGAAAAACCGGAAGCGCGCGCAGGCTGCTCCCTCTCCCCGGGGGAGAGGGCCGGGGTGAGGGCGGACGTGGACACCAGAATCCGAGTGCGCCAAACCACATCTGCGGCTGCGAGAATTATTGGCGCCTTCGCTCTCGCCTTGTGCTGCGTCCTGCTTCCTGCCCGCGCCGCGGAGTCCGTCGAGCAATGGGGCGTGTTCGAAGTCGCGCTCCACGGCCCGACGAATGGCAATCCGTTTCTCGACGTGAAAGTTTCCGCGCGCTTCACACAGGGCGAGGCGGCGGTTGAGGCAAACGGTTTTTACGATGGCGACGGAATTTATCGCGTGCGTTTCATGCCGGAGAAAACTGGCGAGTGGCGTTATGTCACGGAAAGTTCCAACCCGGAACTGAACGGCAAGTCCGGCGGATTCACCGTGACGAAACCATCGGCGAACAATCACGGGACGGTCGGGGTGACGAACACTTTTCACTTTGCCTACGCCGACGGCACGGCTTACAAGCAGCTCGGCACAACGTGCTATGTCTGGACGCATCAGGACGAGGCGTTGCAGGAGCAGACGCTGAAGACACTGGCGGCCTCGCCGTTCAACAAGATTCGCTTCTGCATTTTTCCGAAGCGCTACACCTGGAACACCAACGAGCCGGTCATGTATCCGTTCGTCGGCAATCCGTCGGCAACCAATTGGGATTTCACGCATTTCAACCCAAAATTTTTCCAGCACTTCGAGCAGCACATTCTTGATCTGCAAAAGCTGGGCATCGAGGCAGACGTGATTTTGTTTCATCCGTATGACGAGGGGCATTGGGGCTTCGACCGGATGCCGGCGGCGGTGGACGACCGTTATCTGCATTACGTCATCGCGCGGCTCGCGGCGTATCGCAATGTCTGGTGGTCGCTGGCCAACGAATACGATTTCATGAAGGAGAAAAAGGAATCGGACTTCGTGCGCTTTGGCGAAATTGTTTCGCACGACGACCCGTATCATCACCTGCTCTCGATCCACAACGGCTCGAAATTTTTCAACCACACGCTGCCGTGGATCACGCACGCGAGCATCCAGAACGGCGCGGCGGTGGAAGAACCCGGACGCGCGGAAATGTATCGCGGCGTCTATCGCAAGCCGGTGGTTTATGACGAGGTGAAATACGAGGGCAACATCGCAAATCGCTGGGGCCAGTTGTCCGCCGAGGAAATGGTCTTCCGTTTTTGGAACGCCACCGTTGCCGGCACTTACTGCGGCCATGGCGAAACTTACAAGAGCGACGACCAGGTTCTCTGGTGGTCGAAGGGCGGCGTGCTCAAAGGCCAAAGCCCCGCGCGTCTCGCGTTTCTTAAAAAAGTTTTGGATGATTCGCCCGCCGATGGCATCGAACCGATTGACCGCTGGCAGCATCCCGAATACGGCGGCCAGCCCGGAGAATATTATCTGGTCTATCTCGGCAAGGCGCAGCCGAAGTCATGGGAATTTCTTTTGCCCAAGCCGCCGCTCGGAAAATTTCAGTCGGCGGACGGCATGAAATTCACCGTCGAAGTGCTCGACACCTGGAACATGACGGTGACGCCCGTGGACGGCGTGTTCACGCTCACGAAAAAGGACGGATATTTTTTTGCTGACAAGGATGGCCGCTCAATCACCTTGCCCGGCAAACCCTACATGGCAATCCGGATCAAGCGGGTGAAGGAATAATCACTCCGGCCACCTGCCATCAACGATTGGCCGCAGCGAAAAATTCTTCGGGTCAACCACGACGTGCTTGATGCGCTTGCGTTCCCAAGTGTAGGTGATGTGAACCAGCCCGTCGCGCGTCTGGATGACGGCGGGATACGCGAAGCCGCTGGGCGCATCGGGATCGTTTTCCAAAACCAGCGCGGCCTGCCAGCCGGTAGTGGCACCGGCATCTTGCCTGTGTGTTTCTGAAAAGTTTGGTGATGAACTCACAGGCAAGATGCCTGTGCCACTACGGACGGCGACGTTCAGCGGACTGCGGCCCTTGTTGTTGGATCCGGTGCGGACGTTGTGATTGTAAACCAAAAGCTGGCGGCCATCGCGCAACGTCACGGCGTCCGTGCCGGAATCGGGATTCGGCAAATCGGTCAACGTCATCTGGCCCCACGTTGCGCCGCCGTTGTCCGACCAGATTTGGAATACTTTTCCGTTCTTCGTGCGGCCAACCGACTGAAGTTTTCCGTCGGGATGAAATAAAATGCTCGGCTGGATCGCGCCGATTTCTTTGGGGTCATTCACCGGCGGCGTGGCCGTCCACGTTTTTCCGAAATCACGCGTGCGCTCGAAATGCACGCGCCAGCCGTTCGTTCCCTCGGTGCTGCTGGGGCAGAGGATGTCGCCGTTCGCGAGCTGCACGGGTTTGTTTTTTATGGGGCCGAGAATGCCGTCGGGCAAGCGCGTGGGCGTTGCCCACGTTTTGCCGTCGTCAGCGGAAGTGGTCATCATCCCCCACCACGTCGCGGGACTGGGGCCGACTTTGTAGAACAACATCAGCGGCCCCTTCTCCGGCTGAAATAAAACTGGATTCCATGTCGGCAGACGGTTGGTCAAAAAGCCGACGCCGTCGGCGACCGCGACGGGCGCAGTCCAGCTTCCATTTTCATTTCGCGCAACGTAGATGCACACGTCGGGATTGCGCTCCGCCGTGCCGCCGAACCACGCGGCGACGAGGCCGGATTTGGTTTCCGCAATGGTCGAGGCGTGGCAGGAGGGGAACGGCGCGGACTCGAAGATGAATTCAGATTTCACGATGGCGGATTTGTGGGGAGCCGTAACGCAGCCGGCAATCAAAAGAGGAAGTATAAAAATGGCGCAAAGGAAGTTCCGCCAGGTTTTGGACTGCGGCAGCCCTCTGCCGCTTTCACGGTTGCGCTCAAAGCGGCAGAGGGCTGCCGCAGTCCAAGACGCTATCGCGATGGTGTTGCCGTTGTCTTTCATTCGCTGATGAAATGGTATTGGCCGCTGCCGAGTTCAAAAATCGCGCGGCCATTTTCAAGGCGCGGTGGCTTCGCGCCTTTCACTTTCACGTTTTCCAGCTTCGTCGCCGGAACATAAACCGTCGCCGTCGTGTTGGCTGGGATTTCAATCTGCCAGTCAAATTTCTTTCCGTCGCGATGCCATTCGCTGGCGATCAAACCGTAGGGCGAGTGGTGCGTGGCCTTCACGAATTTCAAATCGCCGACCGGCATGGGCTTCATCGTAATGGTTTTGAAACCGGGGGAGGCCGGCGCGATGCCGGCGGCGTATTCATAAAACCACACCACCAGGTCGCCGATGAGCATGACGTGATTGCCGGAGTTCATCGTCGGGTCGGCGGTGTTGCCGTTCCAAAGTTCCCAGATGGTGGTCGCGCCTTGCTCCGCCATGTAGCCCCAGCTTGGATAATCTTTTTGCGCCGCGATGGTGTAGCACAGATCCGCACGGCCATGGTCGGAGAGCACGCGGTTGAGATACTGCCCGCCAATCAAGCCCGTGCCGATGTGTCCCTTGGTCACGTTTTCAATGTTGGCCACGAGCTTCGCAAAAATTTTCGCCTTCAGGTCGTCCGGCACGAGACCGAACGCCAGCGGCAGCACGCAGGAAGTCTGCGTGCCGTTGGAGTATTGGCCTTTATCGCGGTCGAGAAATTTATTGTTGAACGCGGACTTGAAATCTTCCGCCAGCTTTTTCCAATGCTCCGCGTCACCGAACTTGCCGAGTTCATCTGCATATTTTGCCATCAGGCAGAGGTCGTAATAAAAATACGACGTGGCGAGCAGCGCCTTGTCCGTCTGCCGCGCCGGGTCTTGCGAGTGGATCAAGCGCGCCTCTTCCGGCGGCACGCACCAGTCGCCGTAGCTATCCTTGCTGATGATGTTGTCCATCGCCTGCGTGAGCATGTGTTCCATCCAAAGTTTCGCGCTGCCATAATCGCGTCCGATGGAGAGCGTGTCGCCGAACTGCCGTTCGAGCGCGCTGGGAATGATGATGGCGCTGCTCGGCCACGTCACGTTGTCGGAATAAATCGGCCAGTAGGCGGGCGCGACGTCGGGGAGGATGCCGTTGGTGCGCTGCGCGTCGGTCATGTCCTGCCGCCATTTCGCGTAGAGCGCCGAAATGTCGAAGAGATACGCCTCGCCTTTGCATTCCTCCGAACGGTCGCCGAGCCAGCCCTGCCGCTCGTCGCGCTGCGGACAGTCCACCGGCAGCGAACGATAATTTCCGCGCGTGCCCCACACGATGTTTGTGTAGATGCGGTTGATCAAATCGTTCGAGCAAAGAAAACTTCCCGCCACCGGCAGATCATCATTCACCACGCGGCCCTCGATGGAATTCAAATCCGGTCGGCCGGGAAAACCGGTGACTTCGACGAAACGAAAACCGTGCGTGACAAATCGCGGCTCCCACGTCTCCACGCCGCTGCCCTTGAGCGTGTAAATGTCCGTGACTTCCGCGCCGCGCAAGTTCGCCATATACAGCGAGCCGTCCGGCTTCAACGTTTCCGCGTGCCGCAGCGTGACCGGTGTTCCAGCTTTTCCCGAAACGTGCAGCCGGCACCAGCCGACCATGTTCTGGCCCAAGTCGTAAATGAACACGCCCGGCTTGATTTCCTTCACCGAGACGGGCTTGAGAGTTCCCGTGACGCGGATGGGCTGCTGCATTTCAGCGGAGAGCACGCCGCCGGGCGCGGAAACAATTCTCGCGGTCATCCATTCCGGCTTCCCTCTCCCCTCGGAGGGGAGAGGGATTGAGGGTGAGGGGGGAGATTGGGCCGACGGATTGCTGTCCGCATTGGACATCGCAGGCGCACGTTCACCCCTCACCCCGGCCCTCTCCCCTCGGAGGGGAGAGGGAGAAGCGGCGGTGTCGTAGCCCGGCTGGCTCCAGCCGTTGAGTTCCTTGCGCGCATCGTATTCTTCGCCGTCGAAATCGTTGTTGGCAAGGACCGGGCCGTCCGTCGTGAGCTTCCACGATTCGTCGCTGACAATTTCCGCCGCCGTGCCGTCGGCATATTCGATGTGCAGGTTCAGCAGCAGCTTGGGAAAACCAAAGCTCACCGTGCCCGCATAAACCTTGCTGCGGTCGGCGTAAAAACGTCCGTTGCCGAGAATGACGCCGAGCGCATTCGCGCCGCGCTGCAAATTTTTCGTGACATCATAAGTGACATAAAACTCCCGCTTGTCGTATTGCGCAAACGCGGGCGACAAAACGGAGTCGCCAACTATTTTGCCATTCAGATAAAGCTCCGACAAACCGAGGCCGGAGAACGAAACCGTGGCGTGTGCAATTTTCTTTTCGACGGAAAAATCTTTGCGAAGATAACGCGCGGGCTGGCGGCGGTCCTCCGGCACGCGCGTTTCGTCCCAAGGGTTCATGCCCGCCGGACCGAGAACTTTTGCCGCGACCCATTTGGAATCGTCGAAGCCGACGTTGTTCCACCCGTCCTCCAGATTTTTTGAGACCTTCCACTTTTCATCCGTCTGGATGACGAGTGGTTCGCCCTCGGTGAATTCAACCGTCAGTTTGCCGACGACGCCTGCCGGATTGTCATTCGTGCCTTCGTTGCGACCGGTCAGGCCGAACAGATACGTTTTGCCCGGCTCCAGCCGCGTGGTGATGTTGTTCCACTTGACGGTCTTGAAATTGTTTCGCGCGCCGAGATCAAACTGGTCAATCCAGCCGCGACATTCGTTGTCGCCGGTGTATTCAAAAACGGCGCGCTTGATCTTGCGGCTGGCGGGAATCGTCACCACGCGTCGGAAGTAATTCGTCTCAATGGGCGCGGCGATTTGCGGTTCGCCTTCGGGAAACCAGATCCACGACGTGCCGGAAAAAGTGTTCGTCACATCGGCACCGTCCTGACCGATCCACTGCGCGTGCCAGCTTGCCGCGTCGAGAATGCCCATCGTCCACAGTGCGGGTCTGCTCCAGCCGGAAACTTTTCCAGCCGCATCCCAGACGCGGACTTTCCAGAAACATTCCGCGCGCGTGGCGAGCGGCTTGCCGGCGTAAGGAACGAGTATGGACTCGTCAGACGAAACCTTGCCGCTGTCCCACAAATCCGCCGCGCCAGATTTCAAATTGGCTTCACTCGTCGCCACGAGGATTTGATACGCGGACTGTTTCACGCCGCGTTCGCTGGAAGCAAGCTGCCAGCTCAAGCGCGGCTGCGTGGCGTCAATGCCCTGCGGATTTTCCAGGTGCTCGCAGCGCAACTGGCCGACGGTGACGGCGGCGTGGAGCGGGAGGCTGGCGGCGAGCATGAAACCGAACAGCAAGACGGAGAATGTTTTTGAGCGGTGCATAGGCTGGTTGGATTGGTTCGGAAAAGTTACGCCCGGCAGCGGCGGTTGACGAGTTGCGAGTTCAAGAAAATTGCCATTTATTTTGCGTAAAATGAGAACGCCTGGCGCGAATTCTATTTCTGAATTTCTCGCGGCGTCAGTTTCACCACGGCGGCGCTGGCGGTGGGAAGCTCGACCAGCAAGGGAAATTGGAATCGCTGCATCGGCACCAGTTGAAAATCCCACTTGCCACTCCAGTTTGCATCGTCGGAGATTTCCGCGCCGCCCAGCGTCACGCCGGTTTTGCGCGTGACATCACCATCGGGCACGGTGAGCCGGATGATTTCGCCCTTCGTGTAGCCGGCGATTCCAGCCGCGCCGATGGAGACGGACAAGTTCGTGGCGGTTGCGCCGTGGCTTTGGTTGATGAGCGTGATGTATAAATTCTGGTCGTCACCAAGAACAGCGTAGGCCGTGAGACTCAAATTTGTGTCAGGCGCTGGCCAAATCTTTACCGGAATTATTTTTCCGCGGCTGCCGACCGAGAACATTTTTTCCGCGTAACCGATGGGATGCACGTTGTAGCCGTTGGTGGATGTCCAGAACGACGCGTAGCGGCACGGCTTGTTCTCGTCGCGTGCGGCCACCTTGTCGCCGGTGTGGAAGTTGATGCCGCCCATGCCGTGCGTCGCCCACCACCATTGATAGTCCAGTGCCCAGAGCGTGGCGGCGAACGTGTCGCTGGCGTCCAGCGCACCGCCGTCGTAAAAACTGTTCGCCTCCTCGAAGCGGAACGCGAGGCCGTTGGAGATCACGGCGGGGACAAAATTGGCGGCGAACTTCGCGTAGTTCTCGTGCATCGCGGGTGACAGGATTTTTTCGCGCGCGGCCGCGGCCGCGTTGGTGAACTTCCGCGCGTCGCCGCCGGGATAATCGTGCTGGGAAATTAATTTCAAAAGGCCGCTGCCGCCCAGCTCGTTCGCAAATTGCGCCGACCATTTTTCATGTCCGGGTGAGACGCTCGGCCCGCAGAATTTTGCGCCGGGAGAATTGGACGGCGCGGTGATCTGCGCGGCGTAGCGTTTCCATTCGGCGACATACACATCGTAGTTGGTGGAAAACACATTCGGCTCGTTGCCGATGGCGAAGCAGTCCAGTCGTTGCGCGTAGTGCCGGGAAATGTAATTCGCCATTTTCACCGCCGCCGCCAGTTCGCCTCGGTTGAGGCGCAGCGTGTAGATGACTTTCACATCCGCCGCCTGGGCGAAGGCGAAGAGGTTGTCCACGTCAGCTTCACTTGGCACCGGCAGCGTCGGACGATCTGCCGTGTTGCCGCCGACGCGGAGATTTTTTATGCCGAGCGTTTTGAAGGTGGCAATGAGCGGTTTGTTTTCGGCGCTGAAGAAATGCCATCCATTTGTGTCTGCCAGCACGCGCTGCATTTCGAAACTCAAGCCGACAAAGTCCGCCGGAATTTCCGCGCCGGGTTTTTGCGGTTCCAGCACAACTCCGACGGTCGTCTGCGCGCGAACGCACACCGGCAGGAGGCATAAAAATCCCAGCGCGATGGCTGGAAGAAATTTTGCCGGCGAGGGCAGGTGAATTTTCATGGGCCGGTCAGGCGATCAGCGGTTCAACCACTTTCCCAAAAACATCCGTGAGCCGGAAGCGGCGGCCCTGGTGGAGATAATTAAGCCGCTCGTGGTCAATGCCCATCAGCCGCAGCATTGTCGCGTGGAAATCATAAACGTGAACGCCGTCCTTCACAATGTTGTAGCTGAAATCATCCGTCTCGCCATGGACCATGCCCGGCTTCGCGCCGCCGCCGGCCATCCACACGCTGAAGCAACGCGGATGATGATCGCGTCCGTAATCCGTGGCCGTGAGTTTGCCCTGCGAATACGCCGTGCGCCCAAACTCGCCGCCCCAGATGACGAGCGTGTCGTCGAGCATCCCGCGCTGTTTCAAATCCGTGATGAGCGCGGCGCTCGCCTGATCCGTCTCCAGGCATTGCTTCTTGATGTCCTTGGGCAACGTGCCGTGCTGGTCCCAGCCCTGATGATAAAGCTGGATGAACTTCACGCCCTTCTCCGCAAGCCGCCGCGCGAGCAGACAGTTCGCCGCGAACGTGCCCGGCTTGCGTGAGTCTTCGCCGTAAAGTTCAAACGTCTCCGGTTTTTCGCCGGACAAATCCATCACGCCCGGCACGCTCGATTGCATCCGATACGACATTTCGTATTGCGCGATGCGTGCGTCCACCTCCGTGTCGCCGGATTTTTCCGCCGCGTGCTGGTGAAGTTCGTTCAAGCGGTCCAGCAACAGCCGCCGGCTCCCCGCCGTCACGCCGTCGGGATTGTTCAGATACAACACCGGCTCCTTGCCGCTGCGGAACTGCACGCCCTGATGTTGCGACGGCAGAAATCCGCTGCCCCACAGCCGCGCGTAAAGCGGCTGGTCCACTTTGCCCGGCGTGATGAGCACGACGAACGCGGGAAGATTTTCGTTGTCGCTGCCGAGGCCGTAATGAATCCACGAGCCGATGCTGGGCCGTCCGGAAATCTGCGAGCCGGTCTGGAAAAACGTGATGGCCGGATCGTGATTGATCGCCTCGGTGAACATCGAGCGCACGATGCACAAATCATCCACGACCTTCGCCGTGTGCGGCAGGAGTTCGCTCACCCAGGTTCCGTTGCGGCCGTGCTGGCCGAACTTGAAGATCGAACCCGCAAGCGGCAGCGACGATTGATTGCCGGACATGCCCGTGAGCCGCTGGCCTTGCCGCACGGAATCGGGCAACTGCTCGCCGTTGCGTTCGTTGAGCACCGGCTTGTAATCGAACGTCTCCATCTGCGACGGGCCGCCCGCCATGAAAAGATAAATCACGCGCTTGGCCGTCGCGGGAAAATGAAGCTGGCCGTTCAAGATGCCGTGGTCCAGTCCGCCGCTGATGACGGGCGTGTTCGCGCCGAACAAGCGCACCGGCTGGATCATGTTGGCCAGCGCGATGCCGCCCAGCCCCATGCCGAAGCGGTTGAGAAACGCGCGCCGCGAAAGTCCCGCGGCGGGCAGCGGCCCGGTGCAGATTTGGTGGTTCATAATGAGGTGGTGCGTGAAAAGTTTTGCGGTGCGCGAGTGTCCGCGTGGTTTTGGACTGCGGCAGCCCTCTGCCGCTTTGGCGTCGCAGTTCTAACGATGAAAAGCGGCAGAGGGCTGCCGCAGTCCAAGACGCTGGCGCGCATGTTGGATGCTGCTCCAGAACCGAAAATGTTTTCGTTCGTTCTCATCGTTCCATCACAAATTCATCAAAGTTCATCACCGCGTTCACGAGCATGGTCGTCGCGGCGAAATCGGCCTGGGGCAAAGTCTCGTCCCACTTAGATTCGCCGGTGGCGAGAATTTTTTGCGCGGCATCGGCGTCCTTCGCGTAAAAATCTTTCTGCTCGGCGAACAACTGGCGCAGCACGGCGGTTTCCTTTTCATCCGGCGAACGTCCGGTGAGCGAGCGGAACGAACTGCGGATGCGCGCGTCCAGATCGTTCGGAAATTCCTTGAGCAGCTTCTCGCCCAGCACGCGCGCGGCCTCGATGAACTGCGGGTCGTTGAGCAGCACGAGCGCTTGCAGCGGCGTGGCCGTCGTCTCGCGTTTGGCGGTGCAGACCTCGCGCGTCACGGCGTCGAAGGTGAGCATCGAAGGCGGCGGCGAGGTGCGCCGCCAAAACGTGTAGAGACTGCGGCGATACAGCTTGTCGCCGTGGTCCTGCGTGTAGGTTTTGCCCGTGCCGCTCTGCTCCCAAAGTCCGGCGGGTTGATACGGCTTCACGCTCGGCCCGCCGATGTTGGTCACGAGCAGGCCGCTGGCGGCGAGCGCGCCATCACGAATCAGCTCGGCCGGCAAACGATGTTTCGGCCCGCGCGCGAGCAGCGTGTTGTCCGGGTCGCGCTCCACAAGTTCGTGCGCGGCCTGCGACGACTGCCGATACGTCGCCGAAGTCACGATGAGTTTGTGCAGCGCCTTCACGTCCCAGCCGTTGTCCATGAACCAGCCCGCGAGCCAGTCGAGCAGTTCAGGATGCGTCGGCAGTTTTCCCTGGCTGCCAAAATCCTGCTCCGTCGCGACGAGGCCGCGCCCGAAATGAATCCGCCAGATGCGGTTCACGACCACGCGCACGGTGAGCGGATTCTTGCGGTCAGTCATCCAGTGCGCGAGGCCGAGACGGTCGCGCGGCTGGTCTTTCGGAAACGGCAGCACGGCGGCGGGCGTGTCGCGCTCCACGATTTCGCCGGGCGCATCGTAAGCGCCGCGTTTGAGCAGATGCGTTTCGCGCGGCACCGGCATCTCCTCCATGACCATGATTTCGGGAACGTCGTTGATGAGATTGTTTTCCTGTTCGCGAAGTTTTTTTAATTCGGCGAGCGCGGCCTGCGTCGGCGCGTGGATGCGGGCGAGGAAGTAATCGAATGTGGCGGCGGGCGTCTCGCCTGCCGTAGAGGGCGGCATCTTGCCGCCCGGACTTGCGCCCGAATTTACCAAGCCGCTAGATTTTACCGTTCGTTCGGTGGTGACGACATTCTTTCCGCCGGGCTGGAAGCCCGGCTCTACGGCAGGCAAGATGCCTGCCGCTACAAGCCCCACCTCCGCCGCTGTCAGCGCGACCTCGAACACCCGCAAATCGTCAATCAACCCATTTTTAAAACCGCTGTCGCGGAAGCGCGCGGCGAGCTGCAGATGAACTTTGCCTACTTCCATGTCGCCCCATTCGCTGCGATGCACGATGTCCTTGTAAAGGTGGTCGCGCACGACTTCGGTTTCCATCCGTTCGCCATTCAGAAAAATCTGGATGCCCGCCGCGCGGCTCGAACCGTCGTAGGTCACGGTGACTTGCGACCATTCGTTGGTGGGCAGTTCGTTTTTCGCGCGGACGGCGATGGCATTGCCCGGCCAGAAATGGATCAGCCCAAAAAATGGTTTGCCGTGATCCAGCACCAGTTCAAATCCGCGGCTGCCGGCATCCGCCCACGCGCGCGATTGATGCAGGATGACGGCGCGATCCTGCCGCTCGGCCGGCTTGAGGCGGAGCGAGAAGGAGAAATCGTCCGTGCGTTTGAAATTCGGGACGGACGGGCAGATGACCTGGTTGTCGCCGCTGAACTGGAGGGCGGAGTTGGTAGGAGCGCCGAGCACCGTCTCGGCAGGTTGGTCGTTTGGTTTGAAACTTGCCGAGACGGTGCTCGGCGTTCCGACCAGCAGCGGCTCATCCACAAGCTTCGCAAAGTTCGTCGGATTCACGTTGTCGAGCGTCAGATAATTCGTGCCAATGTTGGTGATGATGTCGAACGCAAAGTGCGCCAAGGGCTGCGGCGCGGAGATTTTTCCGCCGG
>JAYVCM010000008.1:0-14494 GCA_043749955.1 Limisphaerales bacterium
GGCGTTCGGCTTGCCGATCGCGTGACAGGTGATGCAGCCACTCTTCGCCGACGATTCGCCTTCGATTTTTGTCAACGGATGCGCCGGGCGTTTCATCGAACCCGGATGCAGTTTTTCCATCTGCTCGATCATCTCCGGTGAAAACTCTTTGTTGCCGACGACCGCAACCCACGACGGCGCGGCATGGCGGCTGCGCGCGAACTGTTCGTAAACCGCCAAGTGACAGACGCGGCAATTGGCCGGCGTGATGCCTGTGTTGATGACAAATCCGTTGTGGTTCGTGCTGGTCTGCCCCGGCTGCACCTGATGGCAGTCGAGGCACGTCACGTTCTTCTGCGCGTGCTTGCTCATCTCGAATTCGTGGACGATGGAATACTGGGCGTTGCGATGACACTCGGCGCATTTGCCGCTGGCCGTGACGTAATCCGCGCCCGGCTGCTCGACGACGACGCGGGGCCGCCGGGAGTTGACCAGATACGCCGCGACAATCAGGCCCGTGGCGATGACGATGGCGATGAACACGGTGCGGAAGCTCATGGGGCGAGTTTTAATCCGGTTTCGTTGAATGTCAATGCGCGGTGTCAGCGTGTCGGAACTCACGCCTTTGCAATCACGCAACGCTCCGTTATTCTCGCCACGAAAATCAAATGTCTGACGAACCCAAAGACCGGTTTCTGTATATCTTTCTCGACGAGGCCGGGAATCTGGATTTTTCCAAGAACGGCACGCGCTACTTCGTTTTGGCGGGCGTCGTCAAGGAGCGGCCATTCCACGCCTACAAAGAATTGACCGAGTTGAAATATGATTTGGTCGAGCACGGCATGGGGCTGGAATACTTCCACGCGGCAGAGGACAATCAGGCGACCCGCAATCAGGTGTTCGACATCATCGAGAAAAATCTGGCGGACGTGGCGGTGGATTCCATCATCGTGGAGAAGCAGAAGGTGGCCAAGACGCTCCACGCAGATGAGCAATTTTATCCCAAGGTGCTGGGCACACTGCTGCGGGAAATTCTCAAGCAATATCCGCTGGCGGAGTTTGCCGAGGTGATCGTATTCACGGACAGCCTGCCGGTGATGCGCAAGCGCGGAGCGGTGGAAAAGGGTGTGAAGATGACGCTGTCGGCCATGCTCCCGGCCACGGTGCGGTATCGTGTGCTGCATCACGCGTCGAAGTCCAACCTGGATTTGCAGATTGCGGATTACTGCACCTGGGCGATTTACCGGAAATGGAACAGTCAGGATGCCCGCTCGTTTGAACGGGTGCGCCCGGCCGTGCGCCGGGAATGGGATGTGTTGGCGGCAGGAACGGAATTTCCCGATTGAATCGAAGCCTGAAAAAAATGACCACCCCGGCTACTCTTTCGAGAGAGCCCCTTGGGCTCTTGTCACCGGAGTGGGACCTTTAAATTTTCCGCCTGCCGTCCACCTGAACGGGATGCCCCGCGACACCATGGAGACGACTTTCAGTGGTAGCAGGCCGGGACAATCATTGACCGGATTCACCCCGCGCGCAACCTGATTTTTTCAACCGCCCGCGAATCGCGAAGGCAAACAAGGAAATGCTTTTTAACCGCCGATGAACGCGGATTGACGCTGATAAATTTTTAACGCAAAGACGCAAAGGCGCAAAGGTTCTGACACGAATTGCACGAATTGGCACGAATTCAAATACGCCGGAAAGATTTCAAACTGCGAACCACGCCAAACACGCGAACGCTTCTCCCTCTCCGCCTCGGTCGGGGAGTGGGCCGGCCTGTCTCGCCGAAATCGGATGAAGGCGGAGGTGAGGTGTCGCCTTCGGTCAAACTCTGTCTTTCCAACTCCCGCCGCTTCGCGCACACTCGCCCCGCGACAAACCAACAATTTTCACGCAAATCAACCAATGTCTGAAGCCGCCACAAACAACCGCATTACTTTCAAAGAAATCATCGAGGAATTACGCACGCTTTATCTTGCCGATCCTCGTCCTTGGCTGGTTGGTTTTAGCGGAGGCAAAGACAGCACGCTCGTTGCTGCGCTGGTTTTTGAAACGGTTTTGTCCATTCCCGACGAGCAACGCACCAAGGAAATTCATGTCGTTTGCACTGACACACGCGTTGAAATTCCAGCGGTCGTTGAAATGGTAGAAACGACACTGGCGCGGATGCGGAAGTTTTCAGTAGATCGTCAGCTTAAAATTGAGGTTCATTTGTTGCGCCCGGCGGCAGAGCAAAGTTTTTGGGTGAACATCATTGGGCGTGGCTATCCACCGCCGAACCGAGTTTTTCGTTGGTGCACGCAACGCCTGAAGATTGATCCTGTCACGCGTTTTGTTGAGTCGCGGATGGGGCGATGGAAGGAAGCCGTTTTGCTCCTGGGCGCACGGAGGGCAGAAAGTGCTTCGCGAGCGCAGACCATTGCGGCGCGCGAAACCCGCAACGGTCTTTCACGCCATCCTGATCTGCCGCGCATGTGGGTTTCAAACCCCATCCAATTTCTGACAACCGAAGAAGTGTGGGCTTATCTGATCCAGCATCCGTGCCCTTGGGGCGGTGATAATCGCGCGCTCTACAAGCTCTACTCACAGGCGGGCGGCGGCGAGTGTGCCATTCAAATTGACACCAGCACACCGTCTTGCGGCAACTCTCGATTCGGATGTTGGACTTGCACGGTGGTTGATCGTGACAAAGCCAGCGAAGGACTTCTTGAAAGCGGTGATGAACGAATGGAATCACTAATTGATTTTCGCGAAAAGCTGATTTTTTATCGCGATCCTGCCAACGGCAAACGCGATGATAAAGGTGTTCGTGGCGGCGATCATCCTGGCCCGCTAAAAATGGAGGCGCGCAAGGAGCTTCTTGCCAAACTTCTCAAGCTCCAAGAGGAAACCCAGCTCACGCTGATTAGCGAAGAAGAGCTTTTACTTATTCAAAAACTCTGGAATTCTGCCCGGAGTCCAGACAACGGCAATGGCGTGGCAAGAATCGTCCGCAAACAATTAGGCATACCTATGAGCAACGATCCCAAGGAAATCAACCGGCTTCGCGAGCTCGAAGAAAAAGTCGCGAAAGAGAAAGGCATTTCCGCCGAAACACTCCGTCGCATGATTGGTAAAGTCGAAGAATACAGCGAGAGCCATCGCGCACAGGGTTTGCCGGATGATTTGCTCAATATTTTGAAGGACGAGATGGCGGAGCGACGCGAACTCACTCTCAACTGAATAAATTGAGAAATGCAACCAACGGCTCAATGCGAGAAATGGTTGAGGGTTCTTGCAAATCTTCGGGTTGATCGAAAAGATAATATCGCTCCGCACAAGCCACTGCTTCTTCTCGTAGTCGCTGAACTTGCTGAACAAAAAAAACTCGCGCCGATGTTCCCGCTAACGGGCGAACTCGTTTTTAGATTTCTTGCGTTCTGGACAGTTGTTGCGGAGCGCCGCTCGCAAAAGCCCGATGTTCGTTTGCCGTTTTATCATTTAGGGGGAGATCTCATTTGGAATCCCCTCGACGAGGAAAGCAAACCAACAACCGATCGTCGCCGAGTTTTTGCAGCGCAAATTGAGCCGGAGTTTTTTGAATGTATTCACAAGGTTGAGTTTCGTGAACAAATGCGCCGCATTCTAATCGCAAAATATTTTATTGATCCTTCAGAACGCGCCGCGCTTTATGATTTAGTTGGCCTGCCAATCCCGCCGGACGAAATCGTGAAAGCGGATGCGCAAAAATATGAAGCCGCTCGCGAACGTGGACGCGAAGCCCGTTTTCGGCTGACGGTTGTGCCAGCTTATAACTACACTTGTGCTTTAACGGCCTATCGGCTTACTACTGTTAAATCTGGCAGTATTGTTGACGCTGCGCATATTCATCAGTTTGCAAAGAGCGGTAACAACGATCCGCGAAACGGAATCGCACTTTCAAAAAATGCGCACTGGATGTTCGATGCAGGTCTTTGGTCACTGGATGATGAATATCGCGTAATAGTCGCTGCGTCCCGGTTCGATGAAGCTGGAAACGAGGCCTTCATGTTGAAGAAGATGATCAACAAGCGGATTCTTCTTCCCGCAGACGGGAACTTCTGGCCGGCGAAAGCGCATTTGGCATGGCATCGCGATAACAAGTTCAATGGAGCTTAGTCGGGCAATCAATTCCATGTAAGCTCGGCAGCTTTTCCAAGTCCAACAATCAGCGGGACGTTTTCCGTTCCACCACGCAACCCGCGTTCTTGATGTCCTCCCTCAATCAGTGCCGAGAACGGCGACTTGCGCCGGATGTAAAGCGCGCCAATACCTTTTGGTGCATGAAACTTGTGGCCGGTGAGCGAGAGATAATCCATTGAGAGTTTGCGGACATCAACCGGAACTTTTCCAACAGCTTGAACGGCATCGCAGTGAAACAACACGCCGCGCGCTTTGCAAAGCTGGGCAATTTCTTCAACCGGAAACAACACGCCCGTTTCATTGTTTGCCCACATCAGCGAGACGATGGCGGCATCGTCTGCCAGCGCGGTTTCGAGATCAGCCATTTTCAACAACCCATCCCGATCAACCGGGAGATAAGTGACGCGCACGCCTTCTGTTTCCAATGTCCGGCAATAAGTCAGCACCGATGAATGTTCGACAGCAGAAGTGATGACGTGTCGCTTTTGCGGATGAGCTTTGAGCGCGGCGTGGATTGCAGCGTTATTGCTTTCTGTGGCGCAAGACGTGAACAAAATTTCACGCGGGTTTGCACCTACCAATTCCGCGACTTGCTCGCGTGCCTTCTCAATCACCGTCTTCAATTTCGACCCAAAGCGGTAGGTGCTTGAAGGATTGCCCCATTCTTCGGTGAAATATGGCAGCATCGCGTCGCGCACTTCCGGCGCGGCGGGCGTGGTGGCGTTATGGTCGAGATAAATCAAGCGGCTGCGAGTTTATGCTGAATCAACCATTTGCAGAATAAAAAAACGGCCAATCCCGCCGCGTGGGAAAGGCCGCTTTGCGTTTGCGAAAATTTATTTCATCCGGTCGAAATTCTTCTGGAGAATCTGCCAGTCTTTCAGGCCGGTGACTTTGCTCTGCAACGACTGGACGATCTCGGCTTCCTTCACGTTCTTGGTCGGCTTGCTGACCTTGTAGAAAATGCCGAAGCTGCCGGGGAACGGTTCGCCCGCGAGCTTGTAGGCGGCCATCTCGTCCGTCACGTCGTGCGTCTTGGGGACTTCGTTGAAGACGCCGCCTTTGCGCGGGTTGCTCGCGTCGAACGCGCCTTCGTAAAATTCCACGCACTCGCTCAAACATTCGATGAAGCTGAAACCGTCGTGATCCATCGCGGCTTCCATCATCTGCAAAACGTGGTTCGGATTCGTGTGCGTCGTGCGCGCGACGAACGTGGCGCCGGCGGAGATCGCCTGCTTCATCGGGTTGATGGGGTAATCCACCGCGCCCCATTGATCCGTCTTGCTCTTGAAACCGAGCGGCGACGTGGGCGAAGTCTGTTTCTTCGTCAGGCCGTAAACCCAGTTGTCCATCACGCAATAGGTCAGCTTGATGTTCTTGCGCGCGGTGTGGTTGAAATGATTGCCGCCGATGGAAAACGCGTCGCCGTCGCCGCCGAACACGAACACGTGCAGGTCGGGGCGCGTCAGCGAAATGCCGCTGGCAAACGGCAGCGCGCGACCGTGGATGTAATGCGCGCCGTGGGCCTGCACGAAATACGGGAAGCGGCTGGAGCAGCCGATACCCGCAACGGTGGTGATCTTCTCGTGCCACATCTTGCGCTTTTCAATCAGCTTGAAATACAGCGCGAGCACGGAGAAGTCGCCGCAGCCGGGACACCAGGTCGGATGGTCGGCGGCGATTTCTTTTTTGGTCAGGCCCTTGCGTTCGCCTTCGGGCGGCGTGGTGGTGCTGACGGCGGGTGGGGCAATCAAAGTTTCGCTCATAAGTTTTGGCGGTTGAATTAAAGTTTGCGGAGGCCGGCGGATACGTTGGTTTTGGCGCGTTCGAGAATTTCCTTCACCTTCCAAGTGAGGCCGTCGGTCTTGTTGATGCCCTGGATTTTCGGGTCGCAATAACGGGCGCGCAAGATCGCACCGAACTGGCCGAAGCCGTAAAGCCCCTCGTCGTTCATCTCGACGACGAGCACATGGTTGAAGCCGGCGAAAATATTTTCGATGCCCGGCGGCAGCGGATTGATGTGCTTGATGTGGATGGAGGAAACGCTGTCGCCGGCGGCGCGAGCGCGATCCACGGCTTCCTTGATCGGACCTTCGGTGGAACCCCAGCCGACGAGCAAAATATTGCCTTCGGATGGACCGTAAATTTTCGGCACGGGCAGCGTGGCACCGAGCGCCTTCAGTTTATTGCGGCGTTTGGCCGTCATCAGCATGTGCAATTTCGGCGAGCCGGTCGGATGGCCGAGTTCGTCGTGCTCGAGGCCGGTGACGATGGGATATTTGCCGCTGTTGATTTTCGTGCCCGGCGCGAGATGCGTCGTGATGCCGTCGGGCTTGGACAGATCGTAAGGCTTGTGATCCGCCACGGGCGTGAAGTCGGGCGAAATGTCCTGGCAAACTTTTTCGAGATCCGGCTCCACGAACGCTTCGATGCGCGTGGCGATGCCCTGGTCGGTCAAAATAATCACCGGCACGGAATATTTGCGCGCGATGTTGACGGCTTCAATCGCCATGTAAAAACAATCTTCGACGTTCGCCGGCGCGATGACGACGCGGGGCGAATCGCCGTGGCCGCCGAAACACGCGATGTTCAAGTCGGACTGCTCAATGTTCGTCGGCATGCCGGTGGAAGGCCCGCCGCGCTGCACGTCCACGATGACCAATGGCATTTCTGCCATGACCGCCCAGCCGAGCGCCTCGGTCTTGAGCGAAATTCCCGGGCCGCTCGAACCCGTGACGGACACGCGGCCGGCGTAACTTCCGCCAATGGCCATCGAGATGGCGGCGATTTCGTCCTCGGTCTGGATAAAGGAGCCGCCGTATTTCGGCAGTTCGCGCCGGAGCAGTTCCATGATGTCCGACCAAGGCGTGATCGGATAACCCGCGCCGAAACGCACGCCCGCCGCGATGAGGCCGAAGCCGAGCGCCTCGTTGCCGTTCATCACGATCTGATGGCCGTCTTTTTTCTGCGCATCCACGAACTTGAAAGTTTCCAGCACATTGCCGAGCGGGTTCGCATGGCCGGCATGAAACGCGGCGAGCGCGTTGTTCAAGATGCTCGGGTCTTTGCCGGTGAAACGTTCGGCGATGAGTTTTTCCAGCTTTGGCAAATTCAGGTCGAACATCTTGGCGATGAGGCCGAGCGAGAAAATATTTTTGCCCTTATCCTTGGCCGTGCCGCCGATGGCCTCGACCGTGAGGCCGGAAATCGGAATGCCGAGATGATGATAATCCTGCTTCCATTCTTCCTTCGGCTCGACGTGGTCGGAATCGTAAAGCACGATGCCGCCTTTTTTCAGCGAACTGATGTGGTCTTCGTAGGAGTGTTGGTAGAAGCAGAGCAGCACATCGGCCTCGTCGCCGGAACTCAAAACTTCACCGCTGCCCATGCGGACCTGGAAAATGGAAGGCCCGCCGGAAATCGTGGCCGGAATCGTCATGAACGTCATGACTTCCTGCTCGCTGCGGCCCGCGAGCCGCGCGAGAAAACCGCCGATGGCCTGGATGCCGTCCTGCGAATTGCCGGCGATGCGGATCACCGCTTCGTTGATGGCCGAAACTTTTTGCGCACTGTCTGACGACGGCACGCCCGTGGTTGCATTGCTCATAAGGGACCTCAGAATCTAAAAGATTACTTCGGCAAGGGGATTGACGACTGAAGACGTTTCAGCACGACACCGTTGCAGTGATACGTTAGTGCAGCCGGGGTGAACGTGTCAATTTCTAATGCAACTTATATCTCATTGAAAAACAGTTGTTTAAGCATTTCCCGGCAATCGCCGCGCCGCAGTGAAAACTGTGGATTAGAACGTGTTATTTCAACTGGCGACAGTATCAGGCGCTCACGCCCCTTGCGCCGGCACGGCCCCGTCGGTTAGCGTGGCACGACACATGACTTTGCAGGAACAATATGACGACGCGATGTTTGATTTCAGCCGGGGCGATTTTGATGGCGCGATCGGGAAACTAAAATCCGTGCTGGTGCAGGACGCGGCGAATTTCGAGGCGCAGCTGGCGCTCGGCATGGCGCATTATCGCCTCGGCGATTTCAAAGCGGCCATCGCGGAAGGCCACAAGGCGGAACAGCTCAAGCCCAAGGAGCAGCTCGTCCACACCAACCTCTCGCTGTTCTACATGAAGTCCGGCGACAAGGTGACGGCCGAGCATCACGGCCTCCAGGCACGCATCGCCGGCTGGCGCGAGGACGCCGCCCAGGCCAAAAATCCCGGCGAGAAAATTCCCGGCGCGCCCGAACTCCAGATGGCCGGCGCCAAACCCGCGCCGGTGAAGCTGCCCGCAAAATTCCCGGAGCAGCCGTGGAAGAAGAAATGAGTTGATGGTTAAAAGTTGATGGTTGATAGAAACCACCACGCGCGCGCATACTCCCTCCCAGACACTAGAACCAAAACCCCAGATCCCGATCAAACATGAAATCTTCCTACGAACTGGCGATGGAGCGTTTGAACCAAACCGCGCCGCCAGTGAAACTCACCGCCGCGCAGAAAAAAGCCCTGGCCGAGCTGGACACCGTCTATGCCGCGAAGGTTGCCGGGCGTGAAATCGCATTGAACGGCGAGATTGCCAGAGCCGCCGATGATTTTCAAAAAGAGGAATCGTTGCGCGACCAGCTCATGCATGATCGTAGAAAACTTCAGGCCGAACTTGAGGAAAAAAAGGAGCGGGTGCGTTCCGCGAAATGACCGCCAAGCCTGCGCACGAGAGGACTTGAACCTCCACGCCTTGCGGCACCAGATCCTAAGTCTGGCGTGTCTGCCATTCCACCACGCGCGCATCCTTGATTCACGGCGTTACTCTTACCAGAAGGGGCCGGACAATCGCAAGCACCTGATTCGCGGACGTTGACAGCGCAATGGTAAATTCTTCGCCTGGCTCACGGCCGGCACACCCGCCGAAGCCCAAACCGAATTTCGGCAACTCCTGGTCGAACGCGAGGACAACAATCTGTGCCAACTCCGCCGCTCTCCCCTGTTCACGGACCACCTGAACAAAACCTATCTGCCGCCGCTGGCCACTTCCGGCAAAAACCCCGACACCATCGTCAGCGAGAAAGCTCATTACAAACGATGGGACAAAGCCCTCGGCCACCTCCGCCTGGACAAGTTCCGGCCCAGCCATGTCCTCGGGGTTCTGCATAAACTACGCATGGTGCGCGCCGCCCGGACCTGCCATGTCGCCCTGTTCTGTTTGTGCCATGTGCTCAAAGCGGCCAAGCGGGATCGCCACATCAAGGTTCTCCCCGTGGAAGACACACCCTGGCAAAAGATGGAAACGAAGTCCCGGCGCCTATATACAATGGACGAGATTGAATCCATCATCCGCGCCGGCCATGAGGCTTCGAAGAATGGCCGGCAGTTCGGGGACTATTTGCGCTTCCTGGTCTGCACCGGCGCCCGCGAACAGGAAGCGCTAAAAACCCGGTGGGATGATGTGGATTAGACGAATAAAATTGTGACCATCGGTGCCGAGGGCGACACCAGGAACCGATCCGTCCGCCGCGTGGATTTTAATCCCGCGTTGGCCACCCTGCTCCAGGACATGCTCTCCCGCCGGGCACCGGATTCGCGCTGGCTGTTCCCCAGCCCACAGCGCGGTAAACAGGACATTCACAGCCAGACTTTTCGCGAATCGCTCAAGCTGGCGCGGGCGGCCGCCAAGCTGGAAAAATTCGGCCACCATGACTGCCGTCATTTTTTCATTTCGATGGCGGTGATGGCGGGAATCGACAACCTGACCATCGCCCGGTGGGTTGGCCACCGCGATGGCGGGGTATTGATTGGAAAAATTTACGGGCATTTGACCGACGAACACACTCATCGTCAGGCACAGAAGCTGGTTCTTTCGTTCAATGATGCGCCAAGCGCTCCGGGCACGAAAGAATCATCCACTGGGAAAACACGCGTGGGCAAAGATGGCTCGCGTAAGGCAACGAAGGAAATTAATAAATAATTATGGCCTCACCGAAGATCAAACCACTTCCGAGAGAGGAATGGGACTTCACCAGCCCGAACACAGTTCCTCCCCCGCTTTGGCAATGGAATAACCGGCTGAATTACGAGTATGCCCGGTCTTGCCGGCCATCGTCGAAGCTGTGCTGGAACTGCGTGCTCAAAAGCTGTCGATCGAGAAGTTGGAAGTTTTCCGCCACCCGAGATCTTCCCAAGGCATGCAGTTTATCTGACATACAAATATCCGGGTTTTCCGAAGCTGCCTTGGTTAAACCTCCCGGAATGCCAACGAAATTTTCGGCCAGAAACCGGCGGTCAAGCCGGCGCCACTTGGAAATGGCATCAATCAATGTATCGTGGGCCTTAGTCGACAATGCCTGGGGTGTCTGCGAAGCAATCGCTGCATAGACGCCAGCCACTAGGGCCGCCAGACCGCCGGCGATGGCGACCGGGCCGAGAATCGGGATGTGGGCGCCGGCAACCAAGGCGCAGATGAAGGTCCAGGCCCCAACGGCTGCGGTCATAGTCAATATCCCCAAAACAATACAAAAACCACCGGCCGTCACCACGAGCAATGCCAGGCCTTTGCGTAAATCCTCCTGAGACTTCATTTTGTCGGAATTTCGCAAGGCCCGAGCCAGCAGGCAGGAGCCTTTGCCGTCACTTACGTCAACCGGCTGCGGCGCGTGGGGTGCCGCGTGAAGCGGCGATGCAGCAAGTCAATCACTCGTCGGAATTGATCCATCAAATTTACCAGCGGGAGAAAATCGAGGACGTGAAGCAATGGAAAGACGCGGTGCAATTTCCAGGCTGAACCGTTGCGCGCAGAACACGCCCATCCTCCACGCCGAGGCCTGGATGCACATTACGCAGGCAATTATTTGTGATGGCACAAACAGGAATTCATTGATGCGGAAAAAAAATCATGGCGGAGCAATGGGAATGGTGTTCGTGACGGGAATTTCGCCCCGCAACATTTTGCCAGCTTGATCGGCCAGGCGCAGATACCAGTCGCTGCCCAAGTTATAGCCGTCAATGTTCAGCGGCACGAACGCGCCTTGCGCCGGCAGTTGCGCGGTGGTCGGGGCGCATTTATACATGGCCGTGCCCTCGTCCACTTCATCAAACATCGCGCCATAGACCATTGCGCAGCCGGACTGGACGGCATTGCAAGCCTGCCGCCAATAGAAGTTGCCGCCGTTGCGCGGGATTTGGTTGAACGCCCCGCCGTTTAGGTTAGTCCACGAAAATCCCGGGAAGATCACGGGCAGGTAATCTATGCCGTGGCTCGTGCAATCGGCCAAGTCAGGCACGAGGTAATTGGTGCGATAAGAATCCGCGCCGCTGTTGTTACTGTAACGCCCAACCGTCCACGGGCTGATAACGTCGAACGATCGGAATACGTTGGCCCAGGCGGCATTGGTTTGTGCATCGCCAGTCAGTGTCCGCCAGTTGGTGGGCAACCCGCCCATGACCGTGCAGCCGGCAGCCTTGAACCAGTCAATGGTTTCCTGCGCCTGTTGCGGCGAGTCCGGGCGCCCGGAAAAACCAAAACCCCAGATGGCGACCACCGGCTTGCCTTTGTGTCGCAGGTAAACGGAACTGTTGGTGACACGCTGCGTGTTGACAAGATAGAGCCAGTCGTTGGTCAGCTTGCTCACCAGAAGGTTAGTGGCATAGCCGGAGATGTCATACATCATCGCGAACACTCGCCCGTAAGTTTCAGCGCCGGCCCGCACATTGGTGGCCACCTGATTGCGGAGGGCGGTAATATTTGCACTCCCAATATCGGTGAGAAAACGCTGTAAAAAAACGCCGTCGAGATTGTTTTCCTGCATCCATTTGAAATGGCGCACCACGGTCTTTTGTTTGTAAGCGGAATAAAGTTTCGCCGTTGTGCCATTTGAATAGGTCATGCTGGTGCTGAACAATTCATCTGCGTCCAGCTCGGATGTATCCGGCCAAAAGTCGAAGTGGGCATTGTCAGCGGTGGGCGTGTTGGCGCCAAACCAATGCACCCAACTGTTCATCGCGGAGCCATCGCCCGGACAGGCAAACCAGCCTTGATAGCCCATCAGCAGCTTGCCGTTCATCGTGGAAGGGTCAACCGCCGGCGCCAGCCGGAAGAATGTCGTCTGGCCGGACATATTCAGCGTCACTTGATTGGTTCGATTGCTCGTGCTGATGCTGTTGGTCACGGACTTCCAGGCAACCGGTGTGGCGGCGAGGTTGGTGGCGGACTGCAACACATAGAAAACCAATGACGTTGGCCATGAGAGCATCAGATTAGAGCTGGCTAACTTGATGGAAAGGTTGCCGGTAAAGAGGGTGGTTTGCCGGAGGGTTTCCAATTGCGACAGGGAGAGCGCGGTGTTGTAAACGCGCACATCGTCAAACCATGCCGGTGGAGTGCGATCCGAGGTGGTAGCCGGCGTGCTGCCGACGCGGAAGTCTGCTGTTGATGCGGTAATATTGCCGGCAAGGGCGGAATTCGTGCCCAGTTGCCCCACCGAACTGGCCGGCGTTCCGGTGTAGAAGGAAAGCGTGGCTCCATCATAGACGACCGCTAGAAAAATCCATTTGTTGGTCAGGTCCACGCCCGTTGCCGATGGGGTTCCGCCGCCGGTGCCGTTTTTTCTGAACCCAAACTGCGCCCCGCTGGCGCTAGTATTGTTAAGGTAAAAATCAAACCCGCTGCTGGCGGTGACATTGCCCATCAGCCGGTCGTTCGCCGAGGGATTCCCTTGCAGATTGATCCAAGTCGTCAAAGTCAAATTGGTCAGGATGACATTTAACTTCGCCGGCGCGGTGGCATAAACATAATTGTTGGTGGTCGCGCCAGAGCTGACATCCAAGGCATAGCCCATTCCGCTGGGAGAATTGGGTGTTCGCGTTGTTGAATTGGTGAAGGCAGCATTGGCTTGAGGTATCGCCCCCGATGAATCAAGCGCATTCCCACTGGCTTCATCAAAGTTGTATTGCAGCAATAGTGCCGCCTGCATGGGTTGCGCCAACAGAATCAAACTGCCCAGACACAACGCGAAGATAAAACACCGCCGGCTCAATTGACGCAAACGGAAAGGTTCCGCTTCAATTGGCAGACGGTAATGCATTGGCCAATTTGATGAGGTCGGGATCATTTGCTGAGGCGCTGCCAAATGCGCCGTTTACTGGATTGACGGTCGGACTTGGCCGCTGGGTGGCCGAATCGTCGGCATTGTATTTTTTATTGGCGGTGACAACGATTCCCCGCCACTTCCAGATTTCTGCGTGCCCATCCACAAAGGAAAAAGTGCCGGCATCGTCGTGTCTGGCCGCCGGAAGATTCCAAATGTTCGGAAACTGGGCCGCGCCGGTTGAAAAAATCCCGACGGCACCGTTGTCAATGCTGATTTGATTTTCCTCGGCAAAAACAAAAGCGGCACTCGAGTTTCTTACCTCGGTAGATTTTTTAACCGGCTTGGTGCCGGCATCAGTTTTGGCAACGTTGCAATTCAACTGCACGGAGATGGAGTAACTGCGGTTGTGCGACGGGGTCGCACCACCCAGGCCATGAACAATCGCCCGCGAAGCGGGACATTGGTAGATAGAATAGGATTTGTTGTAATCCCAGATGACCCCGGTTGAAATGTAACTTTGATAGGTCGGCGTTGAGGTAAAGTTCTGCACATTGCCTTGAATCCATGCATTCGGTCCGGCATCGGTTCCGGTTGCGCCATTATCATTGTTTGGAAAGAAATCCTGGTTTTCTCCAACATACATCTGGCTGGCCAGTTCCAATTGCCGGTTGTTGTTCATGCATTGCGCGCCTTGAGCTTTGACCTTGGCCTTGGAAAGGGCCGGCAACAGCATGGCCGCCAAGATGGCGATGATGGCAATAACCACCAGGAGCTCAATCAATGTAAAAGCACATGCTCGCTGGGGGGGGGATTTGGAACGCCGGCCTCCGGCACGGCTCGAACTTGTGAATTTTCCAACGAGCCGTGCCGGAGGTTGGCGTTCCGACTTTTGCAAAAGTTTCATTTTATAGTCTCTCTTTGAAATTTCACGAGACGTATTTTGGGGAGGCGGCACCGGAGTAATTAGTCCGATGCCGCCTCCTTAAATTGTATCACGGATAAACCAAGCGGTAGAACTCACTCGCTTTACTTGGTGAGATGATGATATTGGTCGCCGTGATCGCGGTTGAGCCAGTCACGGTTCCCCAATCGTTCGGGTTGCTGCTCACGCCTGTATTCAGGTTGTTCGTCTGCTCCTGCAACCTATAACCTTTGTAATCCGGCCCCCAGCTCAAGTTCAGCGAGCCGCCGCTCACGCTGTTGGTCAGCGCCGGCGATGGCGACTGTTTCGGTTGCAGCGTCACATTCAACGTGTAGAGGTTGGTCGTCA
>JAYVCM010000009.1:0-3012 GCA_043749955.1 Limisphaerales bacterium
CGCGCGTGCCGTCGTAGCTGACCGCGAAAAAAATCCATTCGTTCGTCTGCGCATAGGCTGGACGGGTGCCGGTGCTGAGCCGGTTGGCGCAGAGCCAGAGGACGCCGGGCTTCCTGCCGGCAAAGACGACGTAGTTGCCCGCGTCGAAGAGCCGAGCCGCCTGGGACAGCGGCGTGCGGGCGTTGAACCAGCATTGCAGCGTGAACGAACTGAACGCGCCCACACTCACGATGTTGGTCGGCACGAGCGCGACGCCGCCGGTGCCCGCTCCGCCCATCGCGGTGGCGGCGGTGTTGTCAAAGGCGCGGTCGCTGATGCGTCCGGAAATTCCCGAGGCATCCGCCGAATGTAAATCCGCCGGCACGCCGTTCACGTCCAGCAACGTCAGCGGCAGCATGTCCGCGCCGACGCTGACGCACAGGCTGCCGGTTTCATCGAGATGATATTCCAACAACGGCTTCGGCTGTGCCATGGCCACGGAAATGAATCCCCCCAGAAACAACAGCACGTTCAGAAAAAAAAATTTGGTTCGGTGACTCATCTTGGGATGATGCGTCCGCACGTCCGGGAGTAAAGTGGAAATGTTCGCCAATTTCGCCGCACGGACGACTACACCCGTTTGAGCTACGCCATTTGTTTGGACATCCAGTCAGGAACCAGGAAAACATCCTTGCATTGCCCTGCCTGTGTGGGAAATTTCCCGTGTGACGACCATTTGCACCGCAGACAAAAATCGGTTGACCGTGCGCGGCGTCCGCAACGGCGCGCGTTACCTGGTCAAAAAAGAAAGCAACGGCTGGTGGATTGAACCCGCGCCGCAGACGCGCCGCCGTGTCCGGGAAGTGAAAGCCGCCACGCGCGACCTGTCCGATCATCTGGCGGCATTGGCGGAGGAAGGTTTCGCGTTTGAACCGCTGCCGAAAGAGAAAGTCCCGCCATGCCGGTTCTGAAATACCTCTCGGACACGAACACCGTCAGTGATTATTTTCGTCCGGGCAACCCGGTCAAGGAATGGTTCGCGCAACATCGCGGGCAGATTGGAATTTCCACCCTCACGCTGGCGGAAATCCGCCGGGGCATCGAACTCAAAGCCGACCCGAAGGCGCGGGCGAAGCTGGAACGGACTTACGATTTCATTCTGGAGGATTACCGGGAGGCGATTTTTGCATTTGACGAGGCGGCGGCGGCGGAATGGGGCCGGCTCATGGCCGAAAACCGGAACGCATTGCCGCCCTATGATGATTCATTGATTGCGGCCATCGCCCGGAGCAGCGGCTTGACGGTGATCACCCGGAATGAGAAACATTTTTCCGGCGTGACCACGGTCAACCCGTGGAAATCAAAATAGTTTTTCCGCCCGCCTACTTCCCGCAGCAGTTCTTATATTTCTTGCCGCTGCCGCAAGGACACGCGTCGTTGCGACCAACCTTCGGGCCAGTGCGGACGGGCTTGGCCTTGGCCTGCGCTTCCGCCGCCCGCGCGGCTTCACTGACCACGTCGCTGGCTCCTTTGGGCGGCGCGCCGCCGGTGGAACCGGTGCTGGTGCCGCCGAACGCGCTGGTGTTCTGATGCAAGGTCTGTTGCGGCGCGTTGCGGATGAAATTTTCAAACGCCATCATGGATGATGCGCTGCGGAAGACGTTGTGGCAGATCTCCGTCTTGATGTTGACCATCAGCTCGTCGAAAATCTTGAACGCCTCGGCCTTGTATTCCAGCAGCGGATCGCGCTGGCCGTGCGCGCGCAGACCGATGCTCTGGCGCAGGCTGTCCATCTCGTAAAGATGTTCCTGCCACAACTTATCAATCGCGCTCAAGATGGTGTAACGCTCGACCGTCGTGAGTTTTTCCGGCTCCTCGAAACTGACCTTGAGTTCATAAGCCTTGCGGATGGCGTCGGAAATAAAATTGCAGACGGCGAACTGCGCCTCGTTCAAGCCATCGAACAGTGAGCCGCTCACGGGCCGTTCCTTGCCAGACTGCGCAGCCTTGAGGATTTCCGCTTCGGGCATTCCCAGCGGGAAATTCAAATTCACCCAGTCAGCGAGCTGACGGATTTTCCATTCCTGCGCGTCAGTGTCGGCGGAGGTGAACTGCTCGACCTTCTGCACGACCACTTCCTCGATGATGTCCATGAGACGGTCGCGCACGTCGTCGCTGTTGATGATCTCGTTGCGGAAGCCATAGATGACTTCGCGCTGCTTGTTCATCACGTCGTCGTATTCGAGCGTGCGTTTGCGCTGCTGGAAATTATGTCCCTCAACGCGTTTCTGCGCCTGCTGGATGGAACGGTTCAGCAAACCATGCTTCAACTCCTCGCCTTCTTCGAGGCCCATGCGCTCCATCAATTTCACAATGCGGTCGGAACCGAACAGGCGCATCAGATCATCTTCGAGCGAAATGAAAAAGTGCGATGAACCCGGATCGCCCTGGCGCGAGCAACGACCGCGCAACTGGCGGTCAATGCGCCGCGACTCGTGCCGCTCCGTGCCAAGAACGTGCAAGCCGCCCACTGCGGCGACACCTTCGCCGAGTTTGATGTCCGTGCCGCGACCCGCCATGTTCGTGGCAATCGTGATCGAACCGCGCTGGCCGGCGCGGGCGACGATCTCCGCCTCCTGCTCGTGAAACTTGGCGTTGAGGACGGAGTGAATCAGTCCTTCCTTCTTCAGCATCCGCGACAGCATTTCGCTCGTCTCGACGGAAATCGTGCCGACGAGCGACGGGCGGCCCAGCGCGTGCAGCTCCTTGATTTCCCTGACGACGGCGTTGAATTTTTCGCGCCGCGTTTTATAGACGGAGTCGTGTCCGTCCTTGCGGATGTTCGGCTGGTTCGTGGGAATCGTCATCACGCCGAGCTTGTAGATGTCGAAAAATTCCGCCGCCTCGGTTTCCGCCGTGCCGGTCATGCCCGCGAGCTTCGAGTAGAGGCGGAAATAATTTTGGATCGTGATGGTCGCCAGCGTCTGCGTCTCGCGTTCGATGGCCACGCCTTCTTTCGCCTCGACCGCCTGA
>JAYVCM010000010.1:0-15663 GCA_043749955.1 Limisphaerales bacterium
CGTGCGGAATTGAAGGCGAAGAAAGATTATGCCGGCCTGGCGAAGCTGCCGCGCGATGCCAGCCCGACGCGCGTGGTGAACCGTTGCGCGTTCAGCGGCCGCCGTCGTGGTTATTGGCGCAAGTTCGGCGTCTCGCGTCTGACGTTCCGCGAAGCGGCGTTGAACGGTTTGATTCCCGGGGTGACGAAGGCCAGTTGGTAACAATTTGATTCGTGCTGGCTGTCGGTTCCGCAAATGTAAGGGAGCCGAAACGCAGGACGAGAGTAATAATAATATGAGCGATCCGATTTCTGACATGTTGACGCGCATCCGCAATGGCGGACGTGCGCTGTTGCCCACGATTGTGATGCCGCATTCGAGCATCAAGCTGAACGTGGCGAAAATTTTGCAGGCCCAGGGCTACATCGGCGAAGTGGCCGTGGAAGGCGAGACCAAGAAGACCATCAAGCTGCGTTTGAAATATAACGGCAAGAAGAACGTCATCGAAGGTTTGAAGCGCGTGAGCAAACCCGGTCTGCGCAAATACGTCGGCGCGACGGAAATCCCGCGCGTGCGCGGCGGACTCGGTGTCGCCATCGTCTCGACCTCCGAAGGTCTGCTGACCGATGCGCAGGCGCGCAAGAAAAACCTCGGCGGAGAACTGCTCTGCTACATCTGGTAATAATTTTATGTCGCGAATTGGAAAACAACCGATTGCCATTCCCGCCAAGGTCAAGGTGGAAGTGAAGGGGCAGAAAGTTTCTGTCGAAGGGCCGAAGGGCAAGCTCGCGTGGGATCTGCCCAAGCGCACGAGCCTCAAGGTTGAAGGCGGCAACATTGTCGTCAGCCGCGATGGGGAAGACGCGCAGGCGAAGGCGTTGCACGGCTTGAGCCGCGCGCTCGTCAACAACATGGTCAAGGGCGTCGCCGAAGGTTTCGTCAAGAAGCTCGAGATCCAGGGCGTCGGTTTCAAAGCGGCCGTCACCGGCAAAGTCGTGAACCTCACGCTCGGCTATTCGCATCCGATCAATTACGACATTCCGGACCAGATCAAAGTGACGGTCGAGGAGAACACCAAGCTGACCATCGAAGGGCCGGACAAAATGATTGTCGGCAAGGTCGCGTCGGAAATCCGCGCTTACTATCCGCCGGAACCTTACAAGGGCAAGGGTGTCCGTTACGCCGGCGAACATGTCGTGCGCAAGGAAGGCAAGACGGTCCAATAACAATTTTTGTCCCCGGCAGCATCCGTGGACGCACTGAAATGAGAACGGAAAAAAAACTTAAATTGCGGCAGTTACGCCGCTATCGCATCCGGAAAAAAGTCACGGGCACCCCCCAGCGTCCGCGCATGGCGGTCTGTTTCACGAGCGAAAACATCCACGTCCAGTTCATTGACGACACGGCCGGCAAGACCCTCGCGGCGGCCTCCACGGTCAGCAAGACTGAATCGAAGGAATTGTCCGCCAACGTGGACGGCGCGAAAAAGCTCGGCACCATCGCCGCGAAGAGCGCGCTGGACAAGGGCATCACGCAGGTCGTGTTCGACCGCGGCGGCACCCGTTATCACGGCAAGATCAAGGCGCTGGCGGATGCCGCGCGCGAAGCCGGACTCAAATTTTAACCTGCAACCAATAAAATACTGTGGCTGAAATCAACAAACCTGGACAGGGCGGAGATCATCGCGGCGGGGGTTCACGCGGCGGTCCGCGCGGCCGGCGCAAGCCGGGTGAAGCCCCGGAAAACGCCTATGGCGCCGGTGGCGAAGAGATGGTGGAGAAAGTCGTCTTCATCAACCGTTCCTCCAAAGTCGTCAAGGGCGGACGCCGCTTCAAGTTCAGCGCGCTCGTGGTCGTCGGTGACAAAAAAGGCCGCGTGGGCATCGCCCTCGGCAAGGCGGCGGAAGTCGCGGACGCGATCCGTCGCGGCGGCGAACTCGCCCGCAGCAGCATGGTGACCGTCTCGTTGAAAGACCTGACCATCCCGCATGAAGTTTATTCGTGCTACGGCGGCGCAAAAATTTTGCTGCGCCCGGCCTCGCCCGGCACCGGCATCATCGCCGGCAAGACGGTCCGTTCCGTTTTGGAATCGGCCGGGGTGAAGGACATCCTCACGAAATCGCTCGGCTCCAAGAACGCGGCGAACGTGGTGAAGGCGACCTTGAAAGGCCTGTTGAGCCTCCGCACCCGCGAGGAAATCTACCGCAACCGCGGTTTGGAAATCAAAAAAGTGGCGGCGCCGAAAGCTCCGGAAGCCATGGCTGCTTAAAATAAATTTATGCGACTGCACAATCTTAAACCCCGTCCCGGCTCGAAACACCGCCGCAAACGGATCGGTCAGGGCGAATCCAGCGGCCGCGGCAAAACCGCCGGTCGTGGTGGCAAGGGCCAGACCGCGCGTTCCGGCAGCTCGATCCGCATTGGTTTCGAAGGCGGCCAGATGCCGCTCATCCGCCGCATCCCCAAGCGCGGTTTCAGCAACCGCCGTTTCGCCACGGTTTGGATCGGCGTGAACGTCCGCGACCTGAACCAGTTTGACGACGGCGCGCATGTGGATGCCAACGCTCTGCGCGCGCTCGGCTTGGCCAACGGCCCCGGCGACGGCATCAAGATTCTCGGCATGGGCGAGCTTTCCAAAAAGCTGACGGTGAGTGCGAGCGCGTTCAGCGCCTCGGCCAAGGCGAAAATTGAAGCCAAGGGTGGCACGGTGGAAATCGTCAGCCGCAAGGCTGCCGCTCCGGCCAAGGCCTGATCGCGTCCCTGAACCATGTTCCGCAACCTTTTCAATACGTTCGCCAACTGCTTCAAGATTCCGGAGCTGAAATCCCGGATTCTTTTTACGCTGGGATTGCTGGCGGTCTGCCGTCTGCTCGCGGTCATCCGCATTCCGGGTTTGAACGGCGATGCGTTGTCGGCGTTCTTTTCGCAGCAGTCGGGCAGCGGCGGTTTGCTGGGGATGTATAACACTTTTGCGGGCGGCGCGTTTGAGCATTGCGCCATCGGTTCGCTGGGCATCATGCCTTATATCAGCGCGACCATCATCATCCAGTTGCTCACGGCGGTGTGGCCCAAGTTGAGCAAGCTGGCGCGCGAAGAAGGCGGTCGCACCAAAATCATCCAATACGGACGTTATCTGACGGTCATCTTGTGTCTCGGGCAGGGATATTATTTCGCGAACAACTGGCTGCATCCCCAGTCCATCTTCAGCGGCTTTCAAGGGCCGCTCGTGTTGATTGACAACAGATTTGTTTATTTCGCCGAAGCCATCACCGTGATGACCGCCGGCACGATGCTGTTGATGTGGCTCGGTGAACAGATCACGGAACGCGGCATCGGCAACGGTGTTTCGCTCGTCATCACCGTCGGCATTCTGGCGCGGCTCCCGCAGGCGGTCACGGCGGCGAAGAACATGTTCTGGCCCGGTGCCGGTGTGGAAGCGACGCACAGCCTTTTGGGCACGGGACTTTTGCTGATCGGTCTTTTGTTTCTCGTGGTTGGCGGGGTCATCGCCATCACCCAGGCGCAGCGGAAAATTCCGGTGCAATATGCCAGCCGCATGGTCGGCCAGAAAATGTATCAGGGCAGCACGAATTACATGCCGCTGCGCGTGAACTACGCCGGGGTGATGCCGATCATTTTCGCGCAGTCCATCCTGATGTTTCCACAGCCGGTCTGCACTTGGCTGGCCAATTCCATCAGCGCTCCGTTTCTCCAGGAAAAAATCCGCGACCTCGCCAGTGCGCTGAATTACGGCCATCCCTTATATCTGACCATTTACGCGTTGATGATTTTGTTCTTCTCGTATTTCTGGGTGGCGACGCAGTTCAACGAGATCCAGATCGCCGACGATTTGAAAAAGAACGGCGGCTACATTCCCGGCGTGCGTCCTGGCCTCCAGACCAGCGATTATCTGCACAAGGCGATGAGCCGCATCACGCTCGCGGGCGCCCTTTTCCTGACGGTCATCGCCACGATTCCCATCGTGTTGTCCAAGTGGTTGAACATTGACCAGAACGTCTCCCAGTTTTTCGGCGGCACGAGCATTTTGATCGCGGTCGGCGTTTTGCTCGACACGATGCGGCAGGTGGAATCGCACCTGATGATGCGGCACTACGACGGCTTTTTGAAAAAGGGCAAGATCCGCGGCCGTTTCTGAAAATTTGTGGCCGGAATAAAGCTCAAGTCCGAGGACGATTTGAAATGGATGCGACCGGCGTGCCTGGTGGCGGGAAAAGTTTTGGAAGAGATCGCCCGGTTCATCCAGCCGGGAGTGACCACGCGGCAGGTGGATGATTTTGCGGCGGAACGGATCGCGGCCTACGGGGCGAAGAGCGCGTTTTTGGGGTATCGCAAGTATCCGTGCCACACTTGCATCTCGGTGAACGAGGAAGTGGTCCACGGGCTGGCGGGCGGGCGCGAACTGCGGTTCGGCGACATCGTCAGTGTGGACGTGGGCGTCCGCTACAACGGATTTATCGGCGACAACGCCATGACGGTGGCGGTCGGCGGATGCGGGGTGCTGGCGCAGCAGTTGATGGCGGTGACGGAACGCGCCTTGTATCTGGGAATCGCGGCGGCGGTGCCGGGAAATCGCGTGACGGACATTTCGCGCGCGATCCAGGATTACGTCGAGGGCAACGGGTTCAGTGTCGTCCGGGAATTTGTGGGCCACGGGGTGGGGCGGACGGTGCATGAAGAACCGCAGGTGCCGAACTTTGTGGACCGGAAGATGAACGACAAGCTGCGTCCGGGAATGACGATTGCGATCGAGCCGATGGTGAATGCGGGCCGGCCCGACGTAAAAATTCTGAAAGACAACTGGACAGTGGTGACGCAAGATGGTTCACTGTCCGCCCATTTTGAGCATACGATTTTAGTGACCTCCGGTGAGCCGGAAATTTTGACATGGACGGAGAAAACGCCTTCAAAATTGATGGCCGCGTGATTGAGGCGCTGCCGAACGGCACCTGGCGCGCGGAGCTGGAGAACGGACACCGGCTGACGGCGTTCGCGACGGGCCGGACGAAGAAAGATTTTGCCGGGTTGAAAGCCGGTGACGTGGTGAAACTGCAGTTGACGCACTACGATTTGAACGTAGGGCGGATTTTGGAAAAAAAGAAAATTTAGAAAATGAAAGTCAGAGCATCAGTCAAAAAACTGTGTGAGCATTGCAAGATCGTGAAGCGCAAGGGCGTCATTCGCGTGATCTGCACGAACAAACGTCACAAGCAACGGCAAGGTTAAAATAAATTTATGGCACGCATCATTGGTGTTGAAGTCCCGCCGAACAAGCGCATTGATATTGCGCTCCGCTACATCTACGGCATCGGCCCCGTCAACGCGATCGAGGTTCTCGAACGCGCGAACATTGACCGCTCCACGCGCGCCAAGGATCTGACCGAGGCGCAGCTCTCGCAGATCGTGCACGCGATCCAGGAAGGCAAGTATGTCATCGAGGGCGATCTGCGCCGCGAACTCGGCATGAACCTCAAGCGTCTCCAGGGCATCAAGTGTTACCGTGGCGTCCGCCACATGAAGAGCCTGCCCGTGCGCGGTCAGCGCACCCAGACCAACGCCCGCACCCGCAAGGGACCGCGCAAGACTGTCGGTGTCCAGCGCAATCCGAACGCCAAGACTGGCATCCACTAATAAATTTGTATGGCTGAAGAAATCAAAAAGAAAACTGCTCCGAAAAAAGAGGCGAAAGCCGACGGCGCTGCGCCTGCTGAAAAGCCGGCAAAGGCTGCCGCCGCCGCCACTGCTACCGTTGATCCTACGAAGGCGGCGGAAACGCCCGTCGTCGTTGCGCCGACCGCCGCTGAACTTCTCGGTGAAGACGCGAACGCGAAAAAGATTGTCAAGGCCAAGCACGCCAAGAACGTCGCCTCCGGCATCGCCAACATCCTGGCTACTTTCAACAACACGCAGGTCACCATCACCGACGCGCAGGGCAACCTCATCGGCTGGTCCAGCGCTGGTCGCGTGGGCTTCAAGGGTTCGCGCAAGAGCACTGCCTACGCCGCGCAGATGGTCGCGCAGGACGCCGCCCGCCAGGCGATGTCCCACGGCATGAAGGAAATTGAAATCCGCGTCAAGGGTCCTGGTTCTGGTCGCGAATCCGCCATCCGCGCCTTGCAGGCGATTGGTTTGGAAATCAGCTCGATCAAAGACGTGACGCCGGTTCCGCACAACGGCTGCCGCCCGCGCAAGAAACGCCGCGTCTAATTCATCACGCATCACCCATCACGCATCACTAATTTATGGCTCGTTATACAGGTCCCCGCGTCCGCATCAGCCGCCGTTTCGGCATCCCGATTTTCGGCCCGACGAAATATCTTGAACGCCGCAACTACGGTCCCGGCGTCCATGGCCCGAAGTCGCGCCGCAAGACCACCGAATACGGTGCTGGCTTGATCGAGAAGCAGAAGCTTCGTTATTACTACGGCCTGATGGAGAAGCAATTTCGCGGCGTCTATGAAAAGGCGAAAAACAAGCGCGGCATCACCGGCGAAACCATGCTCCAGATTCTGGAGACGCGGCTCGACAACGTGGTGTTCCACCTTGGTTTCGGCAGCACCCGCGCCGCCGCCCGCCAGATGGTCAATCACGGCCACATCACGGTCAACGGCCGCAAGGCCGCCATCGCCTCCTTCGCCCTCAAGGTGAACGACATCATCATCGTCAAGAACAACAACGTCTCGCGCCAGCTCGCGACCAAGGGGATGGAAGTCTCCGCCAGCCGCGCCGTGCCGGACTGGTTGTCGTTGAGCAAGGAAGAGTTCAAGGGCGTCGTCATGCGCGTCCCGACTCGCGCCGAGATCCAGCCCATCGCCAACGAGCAGGCTGTTGTCGAATTTTATTCCCGCTAAACCGTAAACAAAAAAAACAATTATACGGGTTCCTTCGGCGCGGGAATAAATCACCGAAGGAATCAGATTAAAATTGTTGAAAGGATACCATGCCAGTTCGATTAGGACGTTTTGAAATGCCCAAGCGGTTGCAGAAGGATGAAGCCTCTGCCTCGCCCACCTACGCCAAATTTATCGCCGACCCGTTTGAAACCGGTTACGGCCATACGGTCGGCAATTCTCTCCGCCGTGTTTTGCTCTCCTCGCTCGAAGGCGCGGCCATCACCTCGTTGAAGGTGGACGGCGCGATGCACGAGTTCGCCACCATTGACGGTGTTGTCGAAGACGTGACCGACATCGTTTTGAACCTGAAGAAAATCAAGTTCAAGGCCCACACCCGCGACGAACAGACGTTGCTGGTCTCGGTCAACAAAGAAGGCGAAGTCACCGCCGCCGACATCCAGACCAACCAGAACATTGAACTGGTGAATCCGGACCAGATCATTTGCACGCTCGACAAGAAGAAAAAACTCGAGATGGAGCTGACCGTGAAGATCGGCCGTGGTTTCTGCCAGAGCGACGAAAACAAGAAGCCCGGCCAGGCCATCGGCATCGTGGCGATTGATTCTCTTTTCTCCCCGGTCACCCGCGTGCGTTATGCGGTCGAAGCCGCGCGCGTCGGTAACCGCACGGACTACGACCGTCTGGTCATGGAAATCTGGACCGACGGGCGCATCACGCCCGACGACGCCCTCACCCAGGCCTCCGCAATTTTGGCGCATCACCTCGACGTGTTTGTCGGCTACGACAAGAACGCCGTTGAGTTTGAAGAAGCGGCCGACAAGCAGGACGACGAGAAGATGAAGATGAAGAAGCTTCTCAACATGAGCGTCAACGAAATCGAGTTGAGCGTCCGTGCGGCGAACTGCTTGAACAATGCGAACATCACGACCGTCGGCCAGCTGGCGATGAAGAGCGAACAGGAAATGCTCAAGTATCGCAACTTCGGCAAGAAGTCGTTGAACGAAATCAAAGACAAGCTGACGGCGCTCGGTCTGGCGCTCGGCATGAATTTTGAGCCGGGCCTGATTGACACCACCGTCAAAGAAGAACCGAAAGCGGAATAAGGAACTGCCATGAGACATTTGAAGCGCACGGCCAAACTGGGCCGCACCTCGGAACATCGCAACGCGATGCTCGCCAATCTGGTTTGCAGCCTGATTGAACACAAGCGCGTGACGACGACTTTGGCCAAGGCCAAGGCCGCCCGCTCCGTCGCCGAAAAGATGGTGTCGCTCGGCAAGACCGGCACCATCCACAGCCGCCGCCTGGCCGTCGCGCGTTTGCATCAGGAAGCCGCCGCAAAAATCCTGTTCAAGGAAATCGCGCCGGCATTCAAGGATCGCAAGGGCGGTTACACCCGCATCATCCGCATGGAAAACCGCCAGGGCGACGCCGCCCAGCGGGCGATCCTCGAATGGGTGGATTTCGTGCCCGTCGCGCCGGAACCCGCGCCCGCAGATGAAGCCAAGCCGGAAGCGAAGAAGTAATTTCTGACCCACACCAAAGCCCGCTCTCACCGAGCGGGCTTTTTATTTTTCAAGACTGAAATACGAAACTGCCATTGGGCGCAGCCTGACGCTCAAGAAACATTTTCGCGTTGGCGCTCCCAGGTGATCCGCGAACATTTTCAATCTGCGCGAAGCGTCTGGACTGCGGCTGCTTCAGCACCGCTTTGGCAACGAACGGAAAATACGGATGCTGTTTCGAAGATTGATCTGAACCCAAATTCCGAAATGAGATCCGCCGCTGACGTAGGGCAGGCTTACCAGTCCCGCTCGGAGCGGGATTAACGGGGCTTACCAGCCCCGTGTCCCGGTCTCTTCTCCGACACTTTTCACGGCCGCGGAACCGGCGGCTGGTAAGCCGCCGGCATCCCGCTCCGAGCGGGACTGGTAAGCCTGCCCTACATCCCAAGCCGTGTCTCTGGATCGTCTATTTCGGAGTTCGGGCTAAAAAAAATAAATTACTGCGCCGCCAGAATTTCCGTCCGCAGCCGCCCGATGTTCTGCGCGGACAGATGCTGATCAATCGAGCCGGCAACAGGTTTTTCCAGATCCACATGGCCGTCGGCAAAAGTCACATTGGCCTTTCGCGCGTGGCGGAAGTGGACGTTGGGCAGGGGGCTGTAGTCGAAATAATACCATTCCTCAAACATCGGGTTGCTGGCGGAGGCCGGAGCTTGAAACGTGTTGACCTGCGCGGTGTCGGCGAACAGCGCGGTATTCGACGGACGGGAAATTTTACTCGCGTTCACGACTGGATTTCCCGGCCCGCCAAAAATATACGAGTTGCAGCCGTAGCTGAAAATCGCGCTCGTGCCTTTGAGTTTGAACTGCGGCGAGGCCCACACCGGCGAGGCGCAAAGCCGGACGGCGCTGCCGCCGAGATACGGATGCAAAACGCCCATGGACAAATCAAATGGCCGCTGGCCTTCGGGCTGGGTGTTGTCAATCCAGCCAAACCAGTAACGTGTGCCGTTGTTGGTCATGCCGAGGTGGTAGCGGAAGGAATGTCCGGTGTTGTCGTCCCAATATAATTGCGTGGCCAGACCGAGCTGACGGATGTTGCTCATGCAATCGGCACGTTGCGCAGAACTCTTGGCGCGGGCGAGCGCGGGCAGCAGCAGCGCGGCAAGAATCGCGATGATGGTAATGACGACGAGGAGTTCGATGAGCGAGAAGGCGGAAGAATTTCGGATTTCGGATTTCGGATTTCGGATGGGGGCAGCTTCGTTCTGGAATTTTTCCACGCAACGATGGCAGATGCAGGCGCGGTTGCGAAAATTTTCCGGCACGCGCGCGAGGAGCGCTTCGGGCATCTCCACGCGCGCGCACCAGCACGCGCCTTTGTGCGCGGCGGGCGAACAGCGCTGGCACTCGTTCGCCGCGCCGCACAGCGGGCACTGGCTGGGATTGAACAATTGCGGCTGGCTCATGGTCGGTCGACGCGGATGCGGTAAAACCCTTTGTCCACGGGCGGATTCGCGTCCAACAAAAACAGGTTGGTGCCGTTGCCGGGGATGCCGTTGGTGACGGTGTTCCAGTTTTGCAAATCGGCCGAGCGTTCGAGCGAATACATCCAGTTGCTGCGGCTCAAGCATTGCGCCTGCCATTGGCCGTCCGCGAAATTGCCGGAAAGATTTTGCACCGGCGACGGCGGGAGCGTGACGGAAAAATTATCCACGACGCCGTGGGCGAGGATGGAGGAGCCATAGCCGTTCACATCGCTGAAGCTGCTGATGGAAAAGGCATCAAGGCGAAAATCGGTGAAGTTGGTGGAGGTGTAGGGCGTGGGAAAAGCGCCATACACCACGCCGTTGGTCAGGATTCGCCCGGTCACAAAAGCCGCCCCGGCCGCGTGCGAAAATTCGATGCGATAGGTTGCGCCATTTTCCAGCGGCACGGCATCAAACAAAAAATTGAAGGTGTTGTTGGTGTCCACGGTGGTCAGGCTGGGCGAAAAGAAATCCGGGAAGTAATCAAACTCCGCCAGATTGGGCGATTCGTAACCGCTGCCGCGAAAGAAGCCGGCGTTGGTCGCGGATTTGAAATTCAGAAAACCCAGTGCGATTTCAAAGCCGTTGGCCACCGGCACATCGGTGAGTTGCAGATCAAAGCCCACGGAAAAATTGTCATCCACGGTCAAAATCGTTCCGAGCGGCAGATAAAAATAGCTGTTCGCATTCGTGGAATCCCAGGTGGCTTCGACATTCTGGTTCGTGGAATTCCAATGGAACAGATTGGTGTTGCCGAAAGTTTTCCAGCCGTGCGCGAGCGGGTCGGTGGAAAAATCTTCGGTGATGGTGGCGGCCAACGCGGACGTGACGGACAGGACGAACAGGCTGGCAATGGCCAGCGAACGGATTTTCATTATGCTGATCTTTCAATGTTGTCCGCGCGAAAAACAATTCACGCGGACGGGTTTGATTTGGAAGACCAGCGCGGAAGTTAAAATCATTCTCATCCTCATCCTCATCCTCATCCTCAAGCTTCGCCAGCGGGGGCGAGGATGAGGATGAGGATGAGGATGAAAACAAAAAAGCCCTCACTTCCGCAAAAACGGGGAATGAAGGCATTCAACGAGTCCCGCCGAAAACAGATCGGCAGGCTGGCTCCATCCTTCTCTTTGCGGAGAAGTGCCCCGAATCGTTCGAGGCTGACGAGCGCAGTCAAACCGGTATCCTGACTCTGGCTTCAGACCTTTTCCCGCCTTCCCGAGCTTTTGGCTCAGTGGCATTGAGAATTGTAGCCGTTACAGTGGCGCAACCGTCCCGGATTCTCACCGGGTTCCCAGACATTTGACTGCGATGCTGGCGGAAACTTTCCCGCCGGTTTCAAAGAGCGTGTCATTTCTACGCTGAATAAATTTTTTTCCAAGCAAAATCGGATGAACATTTCGCGCTGGTGTGGTTTCGACGGTCGAACTTTCCATTAACACCCGGTTTCAACCGGGTGGCGGAAGCGGTGACGAAGAGCGAACCGTTTCAACGGTTTGCCCCGCGCGCAAAACTGTTGAAACAGTTTTGCCTTTGGCGGCCGGCGTTCACCCGGCTGAAGCCGGGTGTTAATCAGATGCGCCGAAAATGATTTACACCTGAACTTGCACAAAGGCGAAATCCGCAATTATACTCACGTTCAGATATTTATTTTATGAACAAAGCCCCCATTCGTGTCGCTGTCACCGGCGCTGCCGGCCAAATCGGATATTCACTCCTGTTCCGCATCGCCTCCGGCGCGGCGTTCGGGCCGGATCAGCCGGTCATCCTGCACCTCATCGAAGTGCCTGACGAAAAAGCCATGGCCGCGCTCGGCGGCGTCTGCATGGAACTCGATGACTGTGCGTTCCCGCTGCTCAAAGGTCTCGTGCCGACCTCGAATCTCGACGAAGGTTTCAAAGGCGTGAACTGGGCGTTGCTCGTCGGCGCCGTTCCGCGCAAGCAGGGCATGGAGCGCAAGGATCTGCTCGGCATCAACGGGAAAATTTTCACCGGCCAGGGCAACGCGATTGCGAAGAACGCCGCCGCCGATGTGCGCGTGCTCGTCGTCGGTAATCCGTGCAACACCAATTCGCTCATCGCCGCGAACAACGCACCCGGCGTGCCGAAGGAACGTTTCTTCGCCATGACCGCGCTCGACGAAAACCGCGCCAAGTCGCAGCTCGCCAAGAAGGCCAGCGTGGACGTGACCGCCATCACCAATCTCGCCATCTGGGGCAATCACAGCGCCACGATGTTCCCTGACTTTTACAACACGAAGATTAATGGCCGCCTCGTCCCCGAAGTCATCAGCCATCGCGAATGGCTGGAAAAAGATTTCATCACCACCGTGCAGCAACGCGGCGCGGCCATCATCAAGGCGCGCGGTTTGAGCAGTGCCGCCAGCGCCGCGAATGCCGCCGTGGACACCGTCCGCAAGCTGGTCACGCCCACGCCCGCCGGCGACTGGTTCAGCGTCGGTGTTCATTCCGACGGCAGCTACGGCATCGAGAAGGGTCTCATCTTCAGCTATCCGATCCGCAGCAACGGCAAAGATTTTGAAATCGTCCAAGGCGTTCCGCTCAACGATTTCAGCAAGGCGAAAATCGCCGCGACGGAAAATGAATTGAAGGAAGAGAAGGCGCTCGTCGTGGATCTGCTGCCGAAATAAACGCGGTTGATTCCGCCAAAACAAGCGGTAGAGTAGCGTCGTGAGCATTGAAGTATTGAAACAAGAGTTGTCCGCGCTGGATGCGAACGCGCAGCGGCAGTTGACGGCGTTTCTGGTGTCACTGCAAGACTCGCGCGACGCTGCCTACCGCAAAAAGCTCGCGGACAAAATTGACCGGCCCGCCTCGGAATTTGCCACGCTGGAAGATTTGGACCGGCGGCTGGGTATCACCGGCAACTGACCATGAACTACCGGCTCCTCATTGACTACGAAGTCATTGAGTTTCTCGAAACGCTTTCCCGCACCGAGCAGCGGACTTTGCGAAACCGCTTTGTGGCCATCCGGGACAATCCGCAAAAGTTTTCCGATTACACCGAACCCGACCATACGGATCGCCGTGTGGACATTCATGTTTGCGGCAAATACGCCGTCAAGTTTTGGCAAGATCACGCTGACCGGCATATAAAAATTCTCAATCTGCATCTGGCCGACGGGCCAAGGCGTTGACGAAAAATCAAAATGAAATCACGTCCCCCAATCGGCACCGTCGGCGAACTCGCCATTCCCACGGATATGAAGCACGCCGTGGAATTTCACGGCGACGGCATGCCCGCCGTCGTGTCCACGCCCCATCTCGTCGGCTTTCTCGAACGCACCGCGCGCGAAACCATTGCGGCCTGTCTCGACGCCGACGAACGTTCCGTCGGCATCGAGCTGGACATCCGTCACCTTGCGCCAACGCCCGTCGGCCAGACGATTCATTGCACCGCGCGCGTAATCTCCGTCGAGGGCAGCAAGGTGCAATTCCAGATCGAAGCCCGCGATGCGCACGAAGTCATCGTGCGCGGCCTGCACAAACGCGCCGTCATCCGCACGGAAAGTTTTAGCCGACGTGTAAAGGCCAAAAATTGAGGTCAAAAATTCGCCCTATTGCGCCTTCAGGCGGAAGAATCGGGAGGGAAGTTGATTCGAAACTGTGACAGCAATCACCGGAACGGCATCGCTGACCGTCACCCAATTAGTTGAAGTCAGATTCGTGATGCCTTGCAAAATATAATTCGTGGCTGAAGCCGGCCAAAAAAGCACCGATTGATTACCGATGGAAGCGAGGCTCAATGATGGCGAAGGGAGGGTAATATTATTGGTCAACACTGTTAGCGTGTTGATGCCGCTGTTTGCGCTAATCAAGTCAATCCGTCCGTCGCCGTTGACATCTGCCGCCGTCAGTGCGCGAGGACCGATGCCGACGCCCAGCGTGGCCGCCGGTGCAAAGCCGCCGCTCCCGTTGTTGGTCAGCACTGTCAGCGTGTTGGCAACGATGTTTGCACTGATCAAATCCACTTTTCCGTCCCCGTTCACTTCCGCAGTCTTGACGTAAACCGGCGTGTTGCCCACGTTCAGCGTAGAAGCGACGGCAAACCTGCCGCTGCCGTTATTGGTCAGCACCGTCAGGGTGTTGGCTGTCTGATTGGCGCAAACCAAATCAATTTTCGTGTCGCCATTGACATCCGCCGCCGTAATCCAAGCCGGGGCAGATGCGCTTAAGGTTGCGTTGCTCGAAAAAATTCCGGCACCGTTATTGGTCAACACTGTCAAATCGGCTGAATTGTAGTTTGCGCTGATCAAATCCACCTTGCTGTCCCCATTGATATCTGCGGCCGTGACTGACGGCGGGCTGTTACCGACAGCCAACGTTGCGGACAGCACAAAATTACCATTGCCGCTATTGGTCAGCACTGAAAGATTGCCGTTGTAAATATTCGCACAAACTAAATCCGGCTTGGTATCACCGTTGACATCAGCGGCCACGACGCAACGGGCATTGGCTCCCACTCCCGGTGACGAAGACAAGGCAAAGCCGCCGGTGCCATTGTTGGTCAACACCGTCAAAGTGCCTCCGTTGTAATTTGCACAGATTAAATCTATTTTCCCGTCGCCGTTGACATCGGCGGCGGTGACATCCACCGGACTGGCACCCGTTCCCAGCGTTCCCGAGTTGGTAAAACCACCGCTGCCATTGTTGGTCAGCACCATGAGGGTGTTGTCATTAAAGTTGGCGCTGATCAAATCCATCTTGCCGTCGCCGTTGACATCAGCCGCAACAATTCCCTGCGGGCTGTTGCCCACAGTTGGCGAAGAAGAGAGGACAAAGTCGGCACCCAACGCAGGATTTCGTGCAACGAAAAACCAACTGGTGACAGCCAACGCCCAATAGAAGGTTTTTTTCACGCAGCACCATCAAGCCACTTCCCGCACCCCTTGCCAAGCCAAAACAGGAGTCCCCTTATCAGCGTGAATTCGCGTTGATTAGCGGTTTAATTCTCCGGCGATTTCAGTTAGCTTCGCGGGCGTATGGCTTTTGATTCCTTCCGCGATTTCGTCAACGCGCTCGACCGCGCCGGTGAACTCAAGCGCATTTCCCAGCCCGTCGCTACCGAACTCGAGATCACCGAGATCGCCGACCGCGAAATGAAATTGCCCGGTGGCGGCAAGGCGCTGCTTTTTGAGAAGCCCACCATCAACGGCGTCGTCTCGCCGTTTCCCGTCGCCATCAATACGCTTGGCTCGCACAAGCGCATGGCCATGAGCATGGGCGCGGAATCCGTGGATGAAGTCGCGAACGAACTCGGTGCGCTGATGAAGGCCAAGCCACCGACAAGTTTTAAAGAAGCCATCAAGCTGCTCTCGCTCGCGCTGGATTTGCGCCACGCGAAACCGAAGACGGTGAAAAGTGGTTCGTGCAAGGATGTGATTCACAAATACGATGCTCCCGCGTCGGTGAGGAGCTGGCCGAAAGCGCCGGACGTGAACAATCTCGCTTCGTTCAACACGCAGCCGCCCACGCTCGCGAACATTCCCATCCTCCGCTGCTGGCCGCTCGATGGTGGACGCTTCATTACGCTGCCGTGCGTCGTCACGCGCGATCCAGATACGGGCGAGCGCAACCTTGGCATGTATCGCATCCAGATTTACGACGACAAAACCACCGGCATGCACTGGCAGTTGCAGAAAGTCGCCGCGCGCCATGGCCGGCGTTATTACGAACGCGGCGAGCGCATGCCCGTCGCCATTTTCATCGGCGGCGACCCGATGTTTCCGTTTGCCGCCACCGCGCCGATGCCGGACGGC
>JAYVCM010000011.1:0-8021 GCA_043749955.1 Limisphaerales bacterium
TTGAAAAAACCGCCGGCGGGACGCCAGCGCTCCCAGGCGGTTTGTCCAAGTTATGACCCAAAAAATTCCCAAACTTCTGCTCGACAAAAAAAACTTGGCGGTTTCAAATCGTTTCCGTCATGGCCAAAAAAATCAAACGCATCGGCATCCTCACTGCGGGCGGCGACAGCCCCGGCCTCAACGCCGCCATCCGTGGCGTCGGCAAGACCTGCCTGACCCACTACGGCATGGAGATCATCGGCTTCCGCGACGGCTTTCGCGGCCTCGTCGAGAACCGCCGGGTGAAGCTGGATCGCTCCACGCTCGCGGGCATCCTCACGGTCGGCGGCACGATTCTCGGCACCAGCCGTGACAAGCCGCATCGCATGGTCATTGACGGCCGCACGCAGGACATGACCAAGACCATCGTCGCCAATTACAAAAAATGGGGGCTGGACTGCATTGTCTGTCTCGGCGGCGGCGGCACGCAGAAAAACGCGCTGCGCCTGCATCAGGCCGGACTCAACATCATCACGCTGCCCAAGACGATTGACAACGACGTGGCGATGACCGACTCGACGTTTGGTTTCGCCACCGCGATGGACATTGCGACGGAAACGATTGACCGTCTGCACAGCACGGCGCACAGCCATCATCGCATCATCGTCGCGGAAATCATGGGGCATCGCGCGGGCTGGCTCACGCTCGGCGCGGGCATCGCCGGTGGCGCGGATGTGATTTTGATTCCCGAAATTCCTTACGACGTGGAGAAAATTTCCGAGGCCATCAAGCGCCGCAGCCGGGCCGGGACAAATTTTAGCATCGTCGCCGTGGCCGAGGGCGCGATGAGCCGCGATGACGCCCGCGCCATGAACGCCGCCGAGAAAAAACTCGAGCGCGCCCGGACGTTGCACGATAAAAAAGCGGCGAAGTTAGATCTCGCCACGCTTGAAGTCCGGCATCAGGGCAACACGCTGCGGCTGGCGAAGCAACTGGAGGAACTCACGCAGCTCGAGTCGCGCGTGACGATTCTCGGCTACGTCCAGCGCGGCGGCACGCCCTCGCCCGCCGACCGCCTGCTCGCGACGCGGCTCGGCAGCGCGTGCGGCGACCTCATCAACGAAGGCGTTTACGGCGTGATGGTGGCCGCGCGCGGCGAAGGGACCGAACCGGTGCCGCTGGAAAAAGTCGCGGGCAAGCGCAAGGCCGTCCCGCTGGATCATCAATGGATTGAAACTGCGCGCCGGGTGGGGACTTGTTTGGGAGATTGAAAACAAAGCGGTGCTAAAGCAGCCGCAGTCCAAACGCTTCGCGCGGTTTGAAAACATCCGGTGGTCGCGAAGCGTCTGGACTGCGGCCGGTTCACCGCCGCTCTTCCCCCGCGCACCATTGATCTTCAAAATTTCCAGCGAATCCAAACCAAGAGAGTGCCCGTTTTGGCCTGAGTGAATCCATCAAGCCGCTGCGGTTGCAGAAAGACAAGCAGGCATAGGCGTTTTTAGTGCTTCCGCCAAAGCGGTGCTAAAGCAGCCGCAGTCCAGACGCTTCGCGCGGTTTGAAAGCGTCTGGTGGTCGCGAAGCGTCTGGACTGCGGCCGGTTCACCGCCGCTTTTCCCCCGCGCACCATTGATCTCCAAAATTTTCGCGAATAAAAAACGGAGAGGCCCGTCAGCGGCGGACGTGCGTGCAGCCGGCCCGGTTCACGCATTATTTTCCTCGGCTTTCTCCGCTGGAAAAAATAGTTTTACCATCATGACCACAGTATCCGTCAAAATTCAAGAGTGGTTCAACGCGGGCCTCTCGCTGATTTATCCCGAAGCCTGCCAGCTTTGCGAGAAGGAACGCGCGAAGTTGCGCGACGGCCTGGTCTGCGCGCGGTGCTGGTCGCAGGTGCGCTTCATCCGTCCGCCATTCTGCCGGCGCTGCGGCCTGCCCTTCGCCGGCGACCTCACGACGGAATTTGAATGCACCAACTGCCGCGAGCTGGAGCTGCATTTCAGCTCGGCGCGCTCGGCGGTGGTCGCCCGGACGGTGGTGCTGGAGGCCATCCACCGTTTCAAATACCAGCGCGCCCTGTGGTTCGAGGATTTTCTGGCCGACCTGCTCGTGCGCGAGGCGGTGCCGGTGTTGCGGGAACAGGCGTGGGACTTCATCGTGCCGGTGCCGCTGCATCCGCTGAAATTCCGAGAACGGGAGTTCAACCAGGCGGCGCGATTAGCGAACCGTCTGGGCGCAGCGTTGAAAATTCCGGTGACGGAAAAGATTCTCCGGCGCATCACACCCACGCGCACGCAGACGCTGCTCACGCGCGAGGAACGGGCAAAGAACATGAGCGGCGCTTTTGCCGTGCGCAAAGGCATGAGCCTCGCCGATAAAAAATTAATCGTGGTGGATGACGTCTTCACGACGGGGGCGACTACGAGCGCATGTGCGAAGGCGTTGCGCGGCGCGGGCGCGGCGGAGGTCTGTGTCTGGACAGTTGCACGCGGGCTGTAATTTGGCTATTCTCGCGGCCAATGGATACCACCTCATTCATGAAGAAGACCATCGGGGGCGTCGTCCAAGTGGAACCGGCGCTGACGCCGCCGTCCATCGCCTCGACCCAGACGAGCTTCACTAAAAAACTGAAGATCGGCACGGGCAAATCGCGCACCAAGAAGCGCGAAATCCCGGAAGGCCTCTGGACGAAATGCCCGTCGTGCGAGTCCATGATTTTCGACAAGGAACTGGACGAAAACCTGAAGGTCTGCCCAAAGTGCCAGCATCATTTTTCCATCGGCTCGCGGGAACGGATCCATTCGCTCGTCGAGACCTGCACGTTCGAGGAGATGGATCCGGAGATGATGAGCGTGGACGTTTTGAAATTCACCAGTTACAAGAGCAAGCTGGAGCGCGACCGCAAGGCGACGATGCTCAAAGATTCAGTCGTGACCGGCGTCGGCAAGATCGGTGCGCACCAGGTGGCGCTGGGCGTGATGGACTTCGCGTTCATGGGTGGCTCGATGGGTTCGGTGGTCGGCGAAAAATTGACGCGGCTCATCGAACGCGCGACGGAAGGCCGCTGGCCGGTCATCATCATTTCCACCAGCGGCGGCGCGCGGATGCAGGAGGGGGTTTTCAGCCTGATGCAGATGGCGAAAACTTCCGCCGCCCTCGCCTATCACGCACAAGGCCGCCAGCCCTACATCAGCGTCCTGACCAACAACAGTTACGGCGGCGTGATGGCGAGCTACGCGGCGCTCGGCGACTTGAACGTCGCCGAGCCGGGGGCGATGATCGGCTTTGCCGGGCCGCGCGTGATCAAGGACACCACGCACGCGGACCTGCCGCCGGGATTTCAGACGGCGGAATTTCTGCGCGAGCACGGGCTCATTGACGCGATCATCCCGCGCAAGGAGGCCAAGGAACAATTCATCCGCTATCTCGACTATTTCGCCGGCGGAAAAAAATCCGCGTGAACAGAGTGGCACGGGCGTCCGCCCGTGAGCCCGGGCTGGCGCCAGCCCTGACTTTACCTGAACACACGGACGAGACGCCTGTGCCACGCGGGAAATTTTCATTGCCGCCAACGCGTTTAGAAATTAGCATTTGTGCTAATGCCGGATCTAATCTGGCCGATGAATTAAGGAAACTTTTGCAATTATTATGAGAAAACCTTTGACGGGGGCGGAATTGAACGAACTGGTCGCGGGCCTGAACCAATTGTCACGCAACCTCTGGTGGTGCTGGAACCAGGAGGCGCAGGAGCTGTTTTACCAGCTCTCGCCGCGCGGCTGGCAGAACCTTTACCACAACGCCGTGGCCGTGCTGCGCGAAGTCTCGGAATACGAGCTGCGCGTCCACCTGCAGGAGCCGGGCTTCGCCGACAATGTGCGCGCGGTGCTGCGCGAGTTTGAAAATTATCTCGCCGACAAAAACACCTGGTGCCACAAGCACGCGGCCCGGCTCCACCAAAACCCCGTCGCGTATTTTTCCGCCGAGTTTGGCTTCCACGAATCGCTGCCGATTTCGGCGGGCGGCCTCGGCATCCTCGCCGGCGACCACGCGAAGTCCGCGAGCGATCTCGGCCTCGGCTTTGTGGGCGTCGGCCTGTTTTATCGCGAAGGTTATTTCCAGCAGGCGATTGACTCGAACAACTGGCAGACGGAATTTTACAACCCCGTTGACCCGCTCAACGTGCCGCTCGAACCGTTGCTGAACGCGGACGGCCAGCGGCTCGTGTGCAGCGTCGAGATCGGGATGCACGCCATTGATTTCCAGGTCTGGCGCGTGAACGTGGGCCGCGTCCCGGTTTATCTCCTCGACACGAACCTCCCGCAGAACGAACAGCATTTCCGCGACCTGACGACGCGCGTCTATGGCGGCGACAGCACCACGCGCATCATGCAGGAAATTTTGCTCGGCGTCGGCGGCGTGCGCCTGCTGCGCACGCTGGGCATCGAACCGTCCACGTTCCACATGAATGAAGGCCACGCGGCGTTTCTCACGCTGGAACTGATCCGCGAAAAAATGGCCGGCGGAAAAACTTTCATCGAGGCGCAGGCGCTCACCAAGCAGGAATGTCTGTTCACCACGCACACGCCCGTCGAGGCCGGCCACGACCGTTTCAGCCCCGACCTGATGAACTACGCCATGCAGCGCTACCTCGGCCAGTTGCCGGTGAAGTTCCCCGAGCTCGTCGCGCTGGGCCGCGTGCATCCGGAAAATGCGCAGGAGCCGTTCTGCATGACCGTCCTCGCGCTCAAGCTTTCCCGCGCGGCCAACGGCGTCAGCGAACTCCACGGCCAGGTCAGCCGCGAAATGTGGCAGAGCCTCTACCCCGGCACGCCCGTCGAGAAAGTTCCCATCGGCCACATCACGAACGGCATTCATCTGCTCGGCTGGATGAAAGGCTCCGTCCGCCAGTTCTGGCGCAAAAAACTTACGGACAGCAGCAACGGCGAGGCGAAACTGTTCCGCGAAAAATTTGGCGCCGACTGGTCCTCCGCCTTCAATCACGCGGAGTTCTGGGAAAAGATGACCGATCCGTCCTTCGTTTCCGACGAGGAATTCTGGTCGCTCCGCTACAAGCTGCGCCGCGAACTCATCGAGTTTGCCCGGCGCAAACTGCTCCTGCAAAACCAGCGGCTCTCGCAGGGCGATTTCATCCGCTTCGATCAGCTGCTGAATCCCGACGCGCTGACCATCGGCTTCGCGCGCCGCTTTGCGACCTACAAGCGCGCCCCGCTCGTGTTCCAGCAGTTTGAAAACATCGTGAAGCTCGTGCGCGACAAGCAGCGCCCCGTGCAGTTCATCTTTGCCGGCAAGGCGCATCCGCGCGACAACGACGGCAAGCGGTTCATCCAGCAGATCATTCATTTGAGCAAGCACAGCGAACTCGCCAGCCATGTGGTGTTCCTGGAAAACTACGACATCCACGTCGCGCGCCAGATGGTGGCCGGCTGCGACGTCTGGTTGAACAACCCGCGCCGTCCGCTCGAAGCCTCCGGCACCAGCGGCATGAAGGCGAGCTGCCACGGCTGCCTGGGCTTCAGCATCCTCGACGGCTGGTGGCGCGAAGGTTTCGACGGCCAGAACGGCTTCGGCATCAGCGGTGATTCGCATCCCGACAACGTCGAGGAACAGGACCGCGTGGACAGCGCCAGCCTTTACCAGAACCTCACCGAACAAGTCGTGCCGATGTTCTTCAACCGCGACGGCCAGGGCATCCCGCGCGAATGGATCAAGCGCATCCGCCACTCGATGGCCACGCTCGTGCCGCAGTTCACCACCGACCGCATGGTGAAGGAATACACGAACAAATATTACCTGACGAAGTAACGGCGACGGGCTTTACTGATTGAAACGAAGATGGCGTGGGGCGGATTTGCCTCACGCCATTTGTTTTTGAGAGGGGATGATCTGTGCGTTAACGGAGCATGGCGAGCCGTTCGGTCAATTCCTCGGGCGACCAGTTGAAATCAACGTATTGTTTGAGCCAGTTAAGGGTGACTTTCATTTTATTTCGGACGGGAAAATTGCTTTAAGTATTCTTGAAAATTCGGGAAAAGACTCTGCATTTTTGCGCGGTCGGAATGGCAGTCAGAACAAATAAGGATTCCGTTTTCAAGCGCAGTCGCACCGCCGGCAATGTGCTCTTGAACGTGATGAATGTGAGCTTCACGAAAAGCAACCAATCTGCCACAGCTAGGATTCTTACATTTCCTTCCATCGCGAATCCAAATTACTTCTTTCTCAAGAGCATCAAAAAGCCGCTGACTATCACGCGGCTTGATGCGAATAGACAAATACATTTTCTCCAAGAAGAAAGCGTGACGCTTACGGATAAGTTCTGCGGTATCAGAACCCGAACCAGCTAGAAAACTTACAAAACGCTCATAGTGCGGCAACGCTTCACCCGTTTCTTTGTAATGAAGACGTGCTTTGGCGACGTCATCCAAGAATGTTGTAAATGCTTTGACTACATCATCGCGCCAGACTTGGACATACTCTCCAGAATGTAGAGAGTCCACCAGCAATGCGAGGTGGAATCCCATTTGAAACGTCATCGCCTTTCTAGTCAGCAAATCCTCAAATCCCGGAAGTTCCGAAACAACATCGAGCGTATCTTCTACACGCACCGCTGCTGGATCGTCAGGTAAAAGGTCGAGGTTTTGTTTGTAGAATTCGTTAAGCGTTTTTCCCTTTAGGTCAACAAAGTCTTCGCCAGTCTTGGCGCGAACCATTATCGTCATTGCGAGACCGGCAAAAAATTTGCGGGTGTCTGCAAGACCATCTATGTAATGGTCGCCGTCATCGACACTGATTGGCTTTCCTTTGCTGCGAGTAACCAGCTTGAAAAATGGTTTGGGGTTAGACTCTTTGTGACCAGGTTTTCCAGCATGACGAATTATGAACGATGTAAAATTTCCGGGCCATGCGTCCCGTTTCTCTTGAGCTGTAAGCGGCGTTCCAGCCTGAAGACGAATAAAAAGATCACGCACTTCGTTCTTGGCTTCTTCGCGCATTTCGACGACCAGTAGTTCGCGTTCAACCAAACGCTTTGAATCTTCTGGAGCAAGCTCTTCAAACTTTTTCCCGCTCCAAGCTGGCGGAGATTCGAGCAACATCGGAATGAAAGTGCCGGGAGCTTCATTATTCGGATCAGGGAGACAAAACTCATTGCGAAGAAAAGAGGCGATTGCGGCGAGTCGCTGCTGTCCATCAACGAGCCAAGCTGTGGTGTTAACTCCGCCGGTGAATTTGTTCACGCTTTCTTCTAAGTGAACGTAAAAAATTGGAATCTGGTATCCACGCAGAAGTGAATCAATGAGTCCTTGTTTTTGAGCGAGACCCCAAACTGTGCCGCGTTGATATTCTGGATTGACGCGCAAATCACGACGCGGGCCGAAATACGCTTCTGCCAGTTCTAGCAGCGGCTTTTTCTTCAATTCAGATTTCATAAATTAAAACTGTTTCAAGAACCGCGCGTCGTTTTCGTAGAAGAGGCGGATGTCGTTGATGCCGTAGCGCAGCATGGCGATGCGTTCGATGCCGAAGCCGAACGCCCAGCCGGTCCACACTTCGGGATCGTAGCCGACGGTCTCGAACACTTGCGGATGCACCATGCCGCAACCGGCGATCTCCAGCCAGTCCTTGCCCATCTTCTTTACGAGCGCGTTGGTGAAATCAATCTCGTAGCTCGGCTCGGTGTAGCTGAAATAATGCGGACGGAAACGAATCTTCACGTCACTGCCCATGATTTCCTTAAACACAAATTCCACCGTGCCCTTGAGGTCGCCCACGGTGACACCCTTGTCCACGTAAAGGCCCTCGATTTGGTGGAAGGTGGGATTGTGCGTGGCGTCGGCGTTGTCGCGGCGATACACGCGGCCCGGCACGATGATGCGCACGGGCGGCGGCTGCGATTTCATCACGCGGATTTGGACGGAAGAAGTGTGCGTCCGGAGGAGTTTGCCCCTCACCCCGTCCCTCTCCCCATCAGATGGGGAGAGGGTGGCCGACAGGCCAGGTGAGGGGTTGCCCAGATAAAAAGTGTCCTG
>JAYVCM010000012.1:0-7070 GCA_043749955.1 Limisphaerales bacterium
CCTTGAAATCCACCTGGAGCTGCTGCAGCAGTGCCGCGCGGCGGGGCGAAGCGGAGGCCAGGATGAACGGCGGCAGTTTCACACCGCCCAATCTAATCAGAGACGGCTAAATGTCCAGCCGGTTGAAAAACAGGTAGCGGGTCAGTTTGCTTTCCCCTCTCCCCTCGGAGGGGAGAGGGTCAGGGTGAGGGGTGAACGATCCAGACCAAATTGACGCCTCACATTCAGCGGCCACCCCTCATCCTCAATCCTTCTCCCCTCCGAGGGGCGAAGGAGGCTCTAGCACCAGCACTGGACACTCAGAATCTGCCGGCATTCTTTCAAACTGAACCACTACCGAAATACAAGCAGCACGGGCTTCCAGCCTGCGATTTGAATTTCGCAGGCGGGACGCCTGCGCTACGTTGTCGCCATGCACCGTGCCCGTCACATCGCCAACCTTGCGCTCATCGGCTTCATGGGCACGGGCAAGACTTCCGTGGGCCGCCTCGTCGCCGAGCAGTTGGGTTTTGAATTTCTCGACACGGACGAACTCATCCAGGCGCGCACCGGCCGGACGATTGCGGATATTTTCAGCAAAAACGGCGAGGCGGCGTTCCGCCAACTGGAAGGGCAGATCGTCGAGGAACTGGCGGCGCGCACCAAGACGGTGTTTTCCACCGGCGGCGGGCTGCCGGCCAATCCGGACAATCTGGCGAAGCTCATGCGTCATGCGCTCGTCGTCTGCCTCTGGTCGTCGCCAGACAAGATCTGGGAGCGCGTCCGCCACCAGTCACACCGGCCCCTGCTCCATGATCCCGACCCGCAGAAAAAAATCCGCGAGCTGCTCGCCGCGCGCGAGCCGTTCTACAAGCAGGCCGACGTGCTGGTGAACACGGACATCCGGGGCATGCGCGAGGTGGCGCAGCAGGTCGTGTTGCAATTCAAGCTCGCCACGCGCCCGCCGCGATGAAGACCGCCATCCGCCAGCGCGCCCGCGAACTCGGCTTCGACGACTGCCGCTTCACCACCGCCGCGCCGCCGGCCAGCGCGGATCAATTCCAAGCCTGGCTCGCGCAAAAAAATCACGGCGAGATGGGCTGGCTGGAGCGCAGCGCGGAGAAACGCGTCGAGCCGCAGAAGGTTTTGCCCGGCGCGAAAAGCCTCATCGTGCTGGCGGCGAGTTACGTGAAACGTGATGCGGGCTGCGGGCTGCGTGACAAGACACAAACTGCCGATGCTGCTCACGCATCACGCATCACGCATCACGGCATCATCGCCCGCTACGCCCAGTTTGATGACTACCACGACGTGCTGGCAGAAAAGTTGAAGCGGCTGGCGCAATTTGTGGACGACCTCGGCGGCGCGGGTTCACGCTCGCTCTGGTATGTGGACACCGGGCCGATTTTGGAACGCGATTTTGCGCAACGCGCCGGGCTTGGCTTTGTGGGCAAACACACGAACCTCATCAGCCGCACGCTCGGCAACTGGATTTTTCTCTCCGAAATTCTGACGACACTGGAACTGGAGCCGGACGCGCCGGAGAAAAATCATTGCGGCAACTGCACGCGTTGCATCACGGCCTGTCCGACCAACGCCATCACCGCGCCGTTCCAACTGGATGCGCGCAAGTGCATCTCGTATCTGACGATTGAATTGAAAGGCTCCATCCCCGTCGAGCTGCGTCCCGCCATCGGCAACCGCATTTACGGCTGCGATGACTGCCTGGCGGTTTGTCCGTGGAATAAATTCGCGCGCGAAGGAAATTTGATGAAGCCGCACGCGCGCGAAGATTTGCGCGAACCGGATTTGATTGAACTGCTGAAACTCGACGACGGCGGATTCAAATCCCGCTTCAAAGGCTCGCCGATTCTGCGGACCAAGCGGCGCGGATTTTTGCGGAACATCGGCGTGGCCTTGGGCAACGTCGGGGATGAATCCGCCCTGCCCGCCTTGGAGAAAGCCGCGCATGATGCCGAACCGTTGATCGCCGAACACGCGCGCTGGGCGATGGAACAGATTGAAGCGAGAAGGTTGAACAACGAAGCAACCAAGGAACGAAGATCGGATTCCTGAACCGTTCCAAGAATGCCTTGCGAAAAATCCGCTGCGCCTTACGATTTGCGAACTGCATGGCCAAGCGATTTTGAATTCATGACCCCCGAGGAAAAGGCACGACAACAGATTGACGCGCAACTCACCGCGTCCGGTTGGGCTGTCCAGACTAGGGATAAAATCAACCTCACGGCGAGTCGAGGTGTGGCTGTCTGCGAACTCTCCTTTGCCACGGGTGAGCCTGATTACACTCTGTTCGTGGACGGCAAAGCCCTCGGCACAACCGAGGCCAAACCCGCAGGCCACTCACTCACGGGCGTTGAGGAACAGTCAGCCAAATATGTCGCTGGTGTTCCTGCCGGTCTGCCCGCGTGGCACAATCCCCTGCCCTTTTGTTACGAAAGCACCGGCAGCGAAACCCGCTTCACCAACCGCCTCGACCCCGACCCGCGCAGCCGCAACGTCTTCGCGTTCCACCGCCCGGAAACATTGCTCGCCTGGGTGCAGGCCGAGAAGCAGCTCGCGTTGAAACTTCGTGAATTTCCCCCGCTGCTTCCCGCCAAACTTTGGCCCGCGCAATTCGAAGCCATCACCAATCTGGAAAAATCCTTCGCTGCCGGTCGTCCGCGTGCGCTCATCCAGATGGCCACCGGCTCTGGCAAAACGTTCACGGCGGTGAATTTCATTTATCGCCTCGTGAAATACGGCGGGGCGAAGCGCGTCCTCTTTCTCGTGGATCGCGGCAATCTCGGCGAACAGACGCTCAAGGAATTCCAGCAGTTCGTTTCGCCGGTCAACAACTACAAGTTCACCGAGGAATACATCGTCCAGCATTTGACCAGCAACACGCTCGACAGTTCCGCCCGCGTCGTCATCGGCACGATCCAGCGCGTGTTCTCCATGCTCAAGGGCGAGCGCGAACCTGCTCCCGACCTCGACGACCTGCCCATCGAAGCCGCCGAAACGCTCTTCAAGCAGCCCGTCCCCGTCGAATACAACCCCGCGTTTCCCATCGAGGAATTTGATTTCATCGTCACCGATGAATGTCACCGCTCCATCTACAATCTTTGGCGGCAGGTGCTCGAATACTTCGACGCCTCGCTTATCGGCCTCACCGCCACGCCGTCCAAGCAGACCTTCGGTTTCTTCCAGCAGAATCTCGTCCAGGAATACAGCCATGAAAAAGCCGTGGCCGACGGCGTGAATGTCGGCTGCGACATCTACCGCATCAACACCGCCATCACGGCGGCGGGTTCAAAGGTCGAGGCCGGGCTGTTCGTGGACAAACGCGAACGCGCCACCCGCAAAGTCCGCTGGGAACAACTCGACGAACCGCTCGCCTACGATGCCAACGTCCTCGACCGCGACGTCGTCTCGCCCGACCAGATCCGCACCATCCTCGCCACGTTCCGCGACCGCGTATTCACCGAGATGTTTCCGGGCCGCACCGACCTGCCCAAGACCCTCATTTTTGCCAAGGACGATTCCCATGCCGACGACATCGTCCGCATCTGCCGCGAGGTATTCGACAAGGGCAATGACTTCTGCAAAAAGATCACCTATAAGACCACCGGCGAATCGCCCAAGGCCCTCATCGCCGCCTTTCGCAACAGCTATTTCCCGCGCATCGCCGTCACCGTGGACATGATCGCCACCGGCACGGACATCAAGCCGCTGGAAATTGTTTTCTTCATGCGCAGCGTTGCGTCCAAGAATTTCTTCGAGCAGATGAAGGGCCGCGGCGTGCGCGTGGTGTCCGACACCGAGATGGAACAGGTCAACCCCGGCATCAAACGCAAAACCCGCTATGTCATCGTGGATGCCGTCGGCGTGTGCGAACGGGTGCAGACCGATTCCCGTCCGCTGGAAAAGAAACCCACCGTCAGCTTCGAGAAACTCCTCGATGCCGCCGCGCTCGGCACGACCGAAATTGCCGCTGTCGAATCGCTCGCCGGACGCCTCATCCGGTTGGAACGTCGTTTCGATGCCGAGGTGGCGGCCGAAGTCACGCAGACCGCCAAAGGCCAGACGCTGTCGCAGATTTCCAAAGGCATGTTGAGCGCGATTGATCCGGATGAAATTCTCGCGCAAGCCAAGCAAGATAAAGCTGAGTATCACGAACCAACGGAAAAAGAAATTAGTGCCATTCGTGAAATTCGTGTCAAACAGGCCCTCGCGCCGCTCGCGACCAATCCCGACCTCCGCAACCTGCTCAAGAAGATCGCCAAGGCCGCCGACCAGACCATTGACATCATTTCCCGCGACACGCTGATTTACGCCGGCCCCTCACAAACCAGCACGCAGACCAGCGCCCAGCTCGCCACCTCCTTCCGCGAATACATTGAGCAGCACCAGGCCGAGATCACCGCGCTGCAAATCCTTTACAGCCGCCCGTTCAAACAGCGCCTCACCGAGCCGATGCTCAAGGAACTGGAAAAGAAACTGCGCGACAATCACGCCGCCTGGACCGAGGACAATCTCTGGGCAGCTTTCGCTGCGGCCAAACCCGGCAAGGTCAAAGGCCGCTCGCAGGCCGGACGCTTTGCCGACCTCGTCGCCCTTGTTCGTTTCGCGCTGGAACAGCAGCCCTTGCTCGCGCCCTTCGCCGATTCCGTGTCCGAACGGTTCAACGAATGGCTCATGGACAAGGCCAAGGCTGGCGTCAAGTTTAGTGCTGAACAACTCGCGTGGCTGAATTTAATTCGCGAGCACATCGCCACGGCCATCAGCATTGAGCCGGAGGATTTGGAATTGTCGCCGTTCAACCAGCGCGGCGGCTTGGGCAAAGCACATCAACTCTTCGGCGAACAACTGCCCAAGTTGTTAGATGAATTAAATGCTGTCCTCGCCGCCTAGCTTGTGTGAAAATGATTTTCATAAACATTTTCACTTTATTGGATGATGCGGGCGCGTTTGTGTGCTAAAGGCATTGTTTTATAGTAGTTTTGTTGTGGTTTAAGTTATTCATAAAGATTTTCGGAATATATGGAAGTTTACCGGCAAATCAGCGCGATGGAACCTTTGCTCCCCAAGGAGCAGAGCGTCCGTCTCTCTGAATTGACCTGTGAAATCCTGAAGGCGTCGGGCCGGCTGACGGGCCAGGTTCATTCACCTCTGGTGCTCCAGCGGGTGGCGGATCTCGTCCGCGAGATGAACTGCTATTATTCCAACCTGATCGAAGGACACAAAACCATCCCCCGCGACATTGAGCGGGCGATGAAGCGTGATTTCTCGCACGATCAAACCCAGCGCGACAACCAGCAGCTCAGTCTGGCCCACATCGCGGTGGAGAAACTCATGGAAGAACGGCTCGCCGACAAGTCGGTGGATGTTTATTCCCCTGATTTTCTGTGCTGGCTTCACCGCGAATTTTATACCCGCCTCCCCAAACCGTTGCACTGGGCGGTCACCAAGCGCGGCAAGCGTTACCAAATCCAACCCGGCGGTCTCCGCGATTTCATGGTGGATGTCGGCAAACATACCCCGCCGGATTTTGCCGCCTTGCCCAAATTCCTAAACCGGTTCCACTCCTTCTACGGCGACAAACATATTTTGGAAACCGACCGCTTGGTGGCCATCGCTGCGGCGCACCATCGGCTCGCGTGGATTCACCCGTTTGGCGACGGCAACGGCCGCGTCATCCGGCTCCAATCCCATGCGCAGATGATCCGCCACGGCATCGCCGGTCACGGCCTGTGGACGCTTTCACGCGGCCTGGCCCGCCATCGTCAACGTTACTACGCCAGCCTCGAAGCCGCCGACCAAGGTCGTCGCGGCGATCTCGATGGCCGGGGCAATCTCTCCGATGCGGCGCTGGCCGACTTCTGCGTGTTCTTCCTTGAGACCTTGCTCGACCAGATCCAATTCATGAGCGGACTGCTCGGCCTGCCCGCGCTGCGCACGCGCGTGGAACGCTACTTCCAGTTTCAAGCCCTGCACCTGGAGCGCTACCGCGAAGAGATCATGCGCGTGGCCCGCACGCTGGTGGATGAGGGCGAAATCCCGCGCGCCCGCGTGCAGGAAATCACCGGCAAAGCCGCCACCGTCTCCGTGGAAATCATCAAGCTGGGACTGGAACATGGCTACTTTGAAACGCCCAGCCCCAAAGGTCCGCTGCGCGTCGCCTTCCCGGCGAAAATTCACGAATTTTATTTCCCGCAACTCTTCCTTGATTTGCCGGTCGAACCCGCTGGGAGGGCTGCATGAATGAACAGCCGAACAACCGCGCCGATGTAGGCCGTGTGCCCTCACACGGCGTCCCCGTTCCCGCACCGGACGAACCACCTCCCCGCCGTCTCCGGCGCTTGCATCGCGTCTGGCCTGACCGCGATGGTAACATTTCCTATCTCCTGACGACGTGTGTGGATGGCCGCCCCCATGTCCTCGACAACGAAGCCACCTTTGAACGTCTCGTTGCATTCCTCCTCGACAGCCCGACGCGCTACCATTGGTTCGGACGCCGTTTCGTCATCATGCCCGACCACATTCATCTCATAGCGCATCAAGGACACGACTCGATTCGCCTTGGGCAGTGGATCAAGGCATTGAAGGCGGTGGTCGGCGGATTGGAACGCCGCACGACAACACCCGACGCCGCGTCAGGGGACGCGGCCTACAACGATGTAGGCCGTGTGCCCCCACACGGCGGGGGCGCCCACGAATTCACCCGTATCAAACGCGCGTGGCGATGGCAGGAAGGTTTCCACGATCACAAATTCCGCACGCCCGAAAGTGAATCGCGCAAATGGGAATACGTGTGTTTGAATCCGGTGCGCGCGGGTTTGGTGAAGCGCCCGGAAGAATGGCCATTCGGCGGCGAGATTTTTTATGACGAAGCAGGCGGGCCAAGATTGGTTCGCGGCACGCCGCCGTTGTTGGCGACAGGAATGTTGATTGAAGAAGATGGTGGAACGACGCCGCGTGGGGGCACGCGGCCTACAACATGAGCGCGCCATCACAACATGTAGGCCGTGTGCCCTCACACGGCGCAGCCCCAACGGGGCGAAACAAACCAGCCCAGGGCAAGGAGCGCAGCG
>JAYVCM010000013.1:0-6235 GCA_043749955.1 Limisphaerales bacterium
CCGATGGTCGTGCCGGGAACCTTGCCGTTGAAGCGGAGGGAAATTCCTTCGTCCGGCTGGAGCCGCAAGGTGAGCGCGTTGGCGTCCATTTTGGTTTCGCATTGCGCGGCGAACAAAACATTCGGCGTGGGGCGGAACTGGATGCGCACTTCGCTGGCGCTTTGCGGCAGATTTTTTCCCGTGCGCAGATAAAACGGCACGCCGCTCCAGCGCCAGTTATCAATCAAGAGTTTCAGCGCGACAAAAGTTTCCACGTTCGAGTCCGGCTTCACTTTCGTCTCCTGACGATAACCGGGACGCGGCTGGCCGCCGACTGCACCGGCGAAGTATTGACCGCGCACAATTTGTTTGGCGACATCTTCCACCGTGAGCGCGCGGATGGATTTGAGCAGCTTCACTTTCTCGTCGCGCACGGCTTCGGCTTCGAGCGACACGGGCGGTTCCATCGCGATGAGCGAGAGGACTTGCAGCATGTGGTTCTGCACCATGTCGCGCAGCGCGCCGGCCTCCTCGTAATAACCGCCACGGTCGCCCACCCCGATTTTTTCGCTGACGGTGATCTGGACGTGGTCCACGGCTTCGCGGTTCCAGAGGCGCTCGAAAATGGAGTTGGAAAAGCGGAACATCAAGATGTTCTGCACCGTTTCCTTGCCGAGATAATGGTCAATGCGGAACACCTGCGCCTCGTGCGCGTAACGGGTCAGCTCGCGGTTGAGTGTCTGCGCGGATTCAAGATCGTGGCCGAAGGGTTTCTCGACGACGAGGCGCTGCCAGCCGGGGCCGTCTTTTTTCAGCAGGCCGGACTTGTGAACCTGCTCCACGACTTCCCCGAACTGGCTCGGTGAAATGGCGAGATAGAACAGCAGGTTGTCGCGCAACGCCGGATCGCCGAACGATGAAAGCTGCGTTCCAAGTTTTGCATACGCCTCCTTGTCGGTGAGGTCGCCCACGCAGTAGAAAATATTTTCCGCGAAGGCCGCCCACACTTTGTCGTCCACCGGTTTGGTGCGGGAAAACTGGTCGAGCGCGGTGCGCAGTTCCTGCCGCCACACGGCGTCGGTCTTCTCGCGGCGCGCGAAGCCGATGACGCGGAACGTCGCCGGCATCTGCTTTTCCTTGAACAGATGATAGAGCGCGGGAATCAGCTTGCGCGCGGTCAAATCGCCGCTCGCACCGAAGATGACGATGGAGCAGGCGTCGAGGTTTTTGCGGTCGCCATTGCCGCCGCTGGTCTTGGCCGGTGAGTTCAGGATTCTCATGCCCGCCACTTTCGCGGAAACGGCGGCGGATTTCAATACTGCTTATTTGGGACGGAGCACGGCTGTATCGCAGACCAGCCGCAGCCGCATGACACCGTCCCGGAACGCCGGTCTCCGACCCGGCCAGTTTGAGCTACTCCCAGCAACACGCCGGGTCGGAGACCGGCGTTCCGCAAGCGAAAACTTTTTGGCTCGCTTGCGCGGAAAAATTCCCGCAAGATTTTCCGTCGCGCGCATGAAAGCAAAAATCATCATCACCCCGAAAAAAGCCGTCGTTGACCCACAAGGCATCACGGTCCTGAAAGCCCTCGAACACATGGGCCACACTGGCATCAAAGCCGTCCACGTCGGCAAATATCTGGAGATCGAACTCGACGGCACGGATAAGGACGCCGCGCGGCAGGCGCTCGATTCCGCTTGTCACAAGTTTTTGAGCAACCCGCTGATTGAAGATTACCGCCTCGAAATTGAATGAAAAGCGAGGATAGAGAATGGAAGATGGAGGATGGCATTCACCGCCCGAAGTTTTTCACCATCTTCCATCCTCAATCCTCCATCCTCGTATGAACTTCTCCGTCCTCCAATTCCCCGCCAGCAACTGCGACCAGGACGCCGTCCACGCCGTCCGCCTGCTCGGCCACTCCGCACGCCTCGTCTGGCACAAGGACGCCTCGCTCGGCGACGCCGACTGCGTCATCGTGCCCGGCGGTTTCAGCTACGGCGATTATCTGCGCTGCGGCGCAATCGCGCGGTTCAGTCCCGTCATGCAGGCCGTGAAACAGTTCGCCGACAACGGCGGCCTTGTCCTCGGCATCTGCAACGGCTTTCAAGTCCTGACCGAAGCCGGCCTGCTGCCCGGCGCGCTCATCCGCAACCGCGATCTGCAATTCCACTGCGAAAACATTTTCCTCAAGACCGCCACGAACGACTCGCCGTTCACCGGCAAGATTCCGGCGGGAAAAATTCTTCGCGTGCCCATCGCGCACGGTGAAGGCTGCTATTTCGCCGACGAAGAAACGCTGGCGAAGCTCAAGGCCAACAATCAAATCCTCTGGCAATACTGCGATGCCAGCGGAAACCTGACCGACAGCGCGAACCCCAACGGCGCACTGCAAAATATCGCCGGCATCTGCAATGAAAAGCGGAACGTGGCCGGCCTGATGCCGCATCCCGAGCGCGCCTGCGAACCGCTGCTCGGCAGCGACGACGGCAAGTGGATTTTCGAAAGCATCTTCGCCGCGCTCAAAAACAAAACCGTCGCGCAAGCGGCGTGAAAGGTAATTATGCTCTGGACACCAACGAAACAGTTTCGGGCAGAACCATTCGAGTTGGAAGATGAACTGGAGCAAGCCGTCATATCTCTGGCCACGCCGCTGTTTGGCGAATCGCGCATTTATCTCGACGTAAAGAAAAAGATTGGCGGCAAAGGCAAACAGAGAAATATCCCTGACGGCTACTTGCTCGACCTTTCATCAAAGATTGATCCAAAACTTTACGTCGTTGAAAACGAGTTGGAGAAGCACGAGCCGCTTCGCCACATCGCAGTTCAGATTTTGGAGTTTTCGCTCGCCTTTGAAACCGCGCCACACAAAGTCAAAGAAGTGGTTCGTGAATGTCTCGCCAAAGACAAAAAAGCTTTTGCGAAGTGCGCGGCTTACGCCCAGCAAAACGGATTTGAAAACGTGGACTTGCTGCTGGAGCGAATCGTTCACGGCTCAAATTCTTTCAATTCACTCGTCATCATTGATAGCGCACCCGAAGAATTGGAAACGGTTTTGTTGAGTCGCTTCCGTTTTCCCGTCGAGATTGTGACGCTCGAACGCTACTTGTCCGAAGACGGCGAGCGCATCTACAGCTTTGAGCCGTTCTTGAGCGATGTTTCGGTGCAGGCTGATGTCAGTTCTGAAGCCGACGCAAAATCTGTTCAAACCGTTGACCCTTCTAACATTGATACCGTTGTTGTTCCCGCCCAACCCGAAGGTTTTCAAGAAACATTTATCGGGGAAAACTGTTGGTATGCGATTCGGATTCATTCAAGCATGATTCCGAAAATCAAATACATCGCTGCGTATCAAGTCGCGCCCGAATCAGCAATTACATACGTCGCAGAGGTGAAGAAGATTGAGCGTTGGAAAGACAGCAGCAAATACATTTTGTATTTTACCCAACCCGCAAAGCCGGTTGGCCCAATTAAGTTGATTCCGAAGCCGAACGGAAAAGTCAAAGCCCCACAAGCACCACGCTACACTTCATTTGAGCGTTTGATGAAGGCAAAAACTTTGGACGACGCGTTTTGATTCCGTGAAAACCCGTTCGACCCAGCGAAAGAATTCCGCCGTCGCCCGCGCGAGCCAAAGCGCGGGGCGGTCGGATTGCCGCGCGTTGTCGGGCAGCATCGCGGCGTTGCTGGCGGAGAATCCTCTCATTAACACCCGGCTTCAGCCGGGTGTGTTGCCCGCAAAACGACAGCGAGCCGTTTTAACGGCTTGCCGCCCGCACCAGAAACCGTTGAAACGGTTTCCAGCGTCCACCCGCCACAACACCGGGCTAAAGCCCGGTGTTAATGAGAGGCAAATTTGTGGGACAGCGCCCCACAAATCTGCTGATGCTCAAAAATTGCAGACGGTGTCTGCAAAATCTCCCGTTCCAATTTCCGCGACGCTGTCGCGGAAATCCACTGGCCAGAAATACGCGACAGCGTCGCGTAATTCTTCCGTTGGCCTCGCGCTCCACCTCGAAGCCCCGTGTCCCACCGTCGGAAATTCCAACGGTGAATCCCAACGGGATTCCGGCTCAAAGCCCAAGGTTGCGAGGCACGAGCTACCTTGGGTCAGCGCAGCGCACGTCAACAACCCCAACGGGGTTGCGGCCCGGCGGATAAATCGTGGCGCAACCCCGTTGGGGTTGAAAAATTTTACGGCAACCACCCAGGGTAGCTCGTTCCTCGCAACCCTGGGCTGGATGACACAATCCCGTTGGGATTGCAGAAACCAAAAGACTTCCCGCTCTGCATCTGACCCTTTGCTAGAATTCAACCAGCAAGCTGCAAGGACTCGCAAATGAAGAACGCGAACGTCTTTGTTGATGTTGACCTAACGCTTGTGGACGCGAACCAGAAGCTCCTGCCAGGAGCAACCGAAGCCTTGACCAAGTTGAAAGACAAAGGTTGTCATCTGTTTCTGTGGTCAACCAATGGAGCAGATTATGCCCGCAAAATTGCGAGCTTGTATCATTTGACTGATATGTTTGAAGGATTTTCAGCCAAGCCAGACATCATCATTGATGATATGCCGGGCACGGTTTTGAATCCTTTCGTGTTCGATGTGAACACAGAAACATCCTGGCCCGCACTGGCCGACAGAATTATTCGTAAACACATTGATTGATTTTTTCCCATGACCGAACCCGCCATCACCCCAGAGTTGGTTGCCAAACACAACCTCACGCCGGAAGAATACGCCCACGCCGTGGAAATCCTCGGCCGCACGCCGAGCTATACCGAGCTTGGCATCTTTTCCGTGATGTGGAGCGAGCATTGCAGCTACAAAAACACGCGCCCGCTGCTCAAGACGTTCCCCACCAAGTCGCCGAAGATTCTCGTCGGCGCGGGCGAGGAAAACGCCGGCATCATTGACATCGGCGACGGCATCGCCATCGCGTTCAAGATCGAGTCGCACAACCATCCGAGCGCGGTCGAGCCGTTTCAGGGCGCGACCACCGGCGTCGGCGGCATCGTGCGCGACATTTTCACGATGGGCGCGCGGCCGGTGTGTGCGGTGAACTCTTTAAGATTTGGACCAATTGTGGACGCCAGCGGCAGTGGGACAGGCGTCCCGCCTGTTCAATCGGTGGGCGTCTCGCCCGAGAATCAGCAGCGCGGGCGAGACGCCCTCGGTTCAGACAGGCGGGACGCCTGTCCCACTGCGGCCACCAAGGCGGAACTCGCCAACAACCGCCGCCTGTTCGCCGGCGTCGTCAGCGGCATCGCGCATTACGGGAATTGCTTCGGCATCCCCACCGTCGCGGGCGAGGTGTATTTCGACAAAACCTACCAAGGCAATCCGCTCGTCAACGCCTTTTGTCTCGGCGTGCTGCGCCATGAACAGATCACGCGCGGCGCGGCCAAGGGCGTGGGCAATCCCGTCTTTTACGTCGGCCCGGCGACGGGTCGCGATGGTCTCGCGGGCGCGGCGTTTGCGTCGCAGGATTTGACCGAGGAATCCGCCGATCAACAGCGCGGCGCGGTGCAGGTCGGTGATCCGTTCATGGAAAAACTCGTGTGCGAAGCGTGTTTGGAATTGCTCGCCACCGGTTGCGTCGCGGGCATGCAGGACATGGGCGCGGCGGGTTTGACCTGTTCCACCTGCGAAATGGCCGCGCGCGCTGGCACGGGCATCGAGATCGAACTCGACAAAGTTCCGCAACGCGCGCCGAACATGAGCAGCTACGAAATCATGCTTTCGGAATCGCAGGAGCGCATGCTCATCGTCGTCCACAAGGGCCGCGAAGAGGAAGTGAAACGCATTTTCGACAAATGGGATTTGCCGTGGTCCGAGATCGGCATCATCACCGACACCGGCCACAGGAAGGTGCGTCACGGCGGCAAACTCGTCGTGGACATTCCCGCGCGGAAAATCGCTGACGAATCGCCCGTGTATCAGCGCGAGGCCGTTGAGCCTGCATATTTGAAAGATGTTCGTGCGTTCCGGCTGGATGGGATACCGGATACGACGAATGGGACGGAGGCGACGGATGCGCTCAAGCGATTGCTCGCGTGGCCGAGCATCGCGTCGAAGAACTGGGTTTATCGCCAATACGATCAGCAAGTGCGCGATGGCTCGGTCGTCCTGCCCGGCAGCGACGCCGCAGTCATTCGCATCAAGACGGATTCGTTGCCCGTGATGAGCGCGGAACTCGCGGCGAAAGTTGGTGATGCGAAAGTTTCGGAAAAGTTGATCGCCATGACCGTGGATTGC
>JAYVCM010000014.1:0-3534 GCA_043749955.1 Limisphaerales bacterium
CGCGAGCAGGAACATCTCGCCAAGTTGCTGCACCTCGCCGTCGCTTACAAAAAACAGATCGGTTTCAAAGGACAATTTTACATCGAGCCGAAGCCGAAAGAACCGACCAAGCATCAATATGATTCCGATGCCGCCGCGTGTCTGAACTTCCTGCGCGAGTTTGATCTGCTGCCGCACTTCAAGCTGAACATCGAGACGAACCACGCGACGCTCGCAGGCCACACGATGCAGCATGAACTGGAAGTTGCCGGCGCGGCAAACGCGCTCGGCTCGATTGACGCGAACACCGGCGACGAACTGCTGGGCTGGGACACGGATCAATTCCCGACGAACATTTATCTGACGACCTACTCGATGCTGGCCATCTTGAAATACGGCGGCCTGACGACCGGCGGCGTGAACTTCGACGCGAAGGTTCGCCGCGAAAGTTTTGAACCGAATGATTTGTTCTACGCGCACATCGGCGGCATGGACGCGTTCGCGCGCGGCTTGAAGATTGCGGCGGCGATTCGCAAGGATGGACGCCTCGCGGATTTCGTGAAGCAGCGTTATGCATCCTGGGATTCCGGCATCGGCGCGCGGATTGAATCGGGCAAGGCGACCATGAAGGAACTGGAAACTTACAGCCTGAAGCAGGGCGAGGTTTCGGCGAACACCAGCGGTCGCCAGGAATTTTTGGAAAATCTCATCAACGAGTTTATTTGAAAAATATTTGCCGCCGCAGAGGGTTTTGTGGCGGAAAACAATTGAATTTATCGCATTAACAAAGAACGGAAGAACACCAAAACCGAACCGGTTTGAGAGATGCCAACACACAATCCAAATCAAATTCTCATTAACACCCCGCTTCAGCGGGGTGCGAGAAGCCGGGATGCGCAAAAAACCGTTTCAACGGTTTTCCATCCCCGAGCCGTTGGGAACCTCACCGCATAAAATATGTCCCTTCATTCCTATTCGCGCGTCTGGCTGCATCTGATTTGGGCCACGTTGGAACGTCGTCCCCTGTTGACGAACACCAGCGCGCCAAAACTGTCGGCGCATCTCCATGACTACGCGAAGCAGAAAGGGGTTTACATGAAAATCAACTTTGTGAACCCGGACCACGTCCACGCGGTGATAGATATGCCAACGAATTTGTCCATCGAAGAAGTCATGCAGTTGTTCAAAGGCAGTTCTTCGCATTGGGTGAACGAACAGAATCTTGTCGCCGGAAAATTCGGCTGGGGCCGCGGCTATGGAGTCTTCTCCGTGTCAGAATCAAATGTCGCAGAAGTGGCAAACTACATCGCCAACCAGGAAGAACACCACCGGAAGCGGCCCTTTGCGGAGGAATTGAAGCTGTTCGTCGAACGCCATGGTTTGAAATGGCGGGATGATGAAACCGTTGAAACGGTTTCACCCGCGTCCGCCGCCGACACCGGGCTAAAGCCCGGTGTTAATGAGAGAGTAAATTAATTTTGTAACTGAAAAAATGGACTGATCAACACTATGAGCATCAATCTGAAACAATTTGAAGTCTGGTTCGTCACCGGCAGCCAGCATCTTTACGGGCCGGAGACACTGAAAAAAGTCGCCGAACATTCGCAGGAAATTTCCAAGGCGCTCAACGCGGCGTCGGCGATTCCGGTGAAGGTAGTGTTCAAGCCTGTGCTGGTCACGCCGGACGCGATCACTGCTCTTTGTCAGGCCGCGAACAACGCCGCCAAGTGCATCGGCCTCATCACGTGGTGCCACACGTTCTCGCCGTCGAAGATGTGGATCAACGGACTGAAACAATTACGCAAGCCGGTCGCGCATATGCATACGCAATACAACCGCGACATCCCGTGGGCGACGATTGACATGGATTTCATGAACATGAACCAGGCCGCGCACGGCGACCGCGAGCATGGTTTCATCTGGAGCCGGATGCGTTTGGCGCGCAAGGTCGTCGTGGGTTTCTGGCAGGAAAAATCCACGCAGGAAAAACTCGGCGCGTGGACGCGCGCCGCCGCCGCGTGGGCGGACTGGCAGACCGCGAAGTTCGTCCGCTTCGGCGACAATATGCGCGAGGTGGCCGTGACCGATGGCGACAAAGTTTCCGCGCAGCTGAAATTCGGTTTCTCTGTGAACACGCACGGCGTCGGCGATCTCGTGAAGGTGGTCAACGCCGTTTCCGAAAAAGAAGTGGACGCGTTGTGCAAAACTTACGCGGACATTTACGACATGACTGCCGATTTGAAAAAAGGCGGCAAGCGCCACAAGTCCGTTCGCGACGCAGCTCGCATCGAACTCGGTCTCAAAGAATTTTTGACCGCTGGTGGATTCAAAGGCTACACCGACACGTTTGAAGATTTGCACGGCCTCGCGCAACTGCCGGGCGTCGGCTCGCAGCGCATGATGGCGGCGGGTTTCGGTTTCGGCGGCGAAGGCGATTGGAAAACCGCCGCGCTCGTCCGCGCGATGAAAGTCATGGCGAGCGGACTCAAAGGCGGCACGTCGTTCATGGAGGATTACACATACCACATGCAGCCGGGCAACAAACTCGTGCTCGGTTCGCACATGCTGGAAATCTGTCCGTCGATCGCCGACGGCAAGGTCTCGTTGCAAGTGCATCCGCTTGGCATCGGCGGCAAGGCCGATCCGGCGCGTCTGGTTTTCAACACGCCCGCCGGCCCGGCGCTCAACGCGTCGCTGATGGATTTCGGCAACCGTTTTCGTCTGCTCATCAATGAAGTGGATGTCGTCGCGCCCGAACACGCGATGCCGAAACTTCCCGTGGCGCAGGCGGTGTGGAAGTGCCGGCCGAATTTTGAGGACGCGTGCGCCGCGTGGATTTACGCGGGCGGCGCGCATCACACCAGCTTCAGCCAGGCCGTCACCACGGAGATGCTCGAGGATTTCGCGGCGATGGCCGGAATCGAAACGGTCGTGATTGACGCCGACACGAAGCTGCGCCAGTTCAAGCAGGAACTGGTCTGGAACGATGTGGCCTATGGCTTGAAGAGCGGATTTGTCAGTTGAACATGGGAGCGCCGGGCACCGTCCCGGCACGTTGATAAACCAAAATCGTGGTCGAGCCGGGACGGTGCCCGGCGTTCCGACGATTAGAAAGTTGCTAAAATCATGAAACTGAAAAATATTTTCGCCGCCGCAGTTCTCGCGTCGGCCATCTCGACGAACGCGCAGCCCGCGAAAATTTCCGTGGACGCGGCGCATCCGGCGCACGCGATTTCACCGACGCTGTGGGGGATTTTCTTCGAGGACATCAACCTCTCCGCCGACGGCGGCATTTATCCCGAACTTGTCCGCAACCGTTCGTTCGAGGACGCGGACGCGCCGGAGTTTTGGGATCTTACCAATGCGCCCGGTGGCAAGGCCGAGATGTTCATTAGCACGGCGGACGTGCATGCCCAGCCGCCGCCGCTGAATCCGTTCAATCGCAAATCGCTCCGCGTGAAAACCGCCGGCGGGTTCGCGCTGAAGAACGAAGGTTACTGGGGCATGAACATCGTCGAGGGCGACACCTACACGCTCAAGTTCGCCGCGCGCGTG
>JAYVCM010000015.1:0-3524 GCA_043749955.1 Limisphaerales bacterium
ACCGCCGTCGGTGATTACCGGTATAAAAATGTTGACGCCATCACCCCGGCGCAGATGGCCAGGCTCAAAGACGCGCAGTTCATGCTGCTCAACCAGTCATCGCACATGATCACCGAAGCCGTCGGGCTGGAACTGGACGATGGTCAGGCCGGGCTGGCCGCGCTCAATGGCGTGACGGCGAAGGCGCAGAAGGCGCTCAAGAACATTGCGAACATCAAAAAAGGCATCGAGATCACCGCCGCGCTGGTCAAGCTGGGCGCGGCCGTCGCCTCGGAAAATCCGGCGGCCATCGCCGCCGCCACCCAGGATGCAGTGACGACGATCACCGGCTGACCGGAACAATGCCGAAGACCTTCAACGCAAAGACGCAAAGGTGCGAAGGCGCAAGGTTTCTAAAACCTTAAATGGTCATCTTGAGTTTTGCTGTTTCAGCTTTGCGTCTTTGCCGCTTTGCGCCTTTGCGTTGAATTCCTAATTGATGGCTCACCAGTAGTGATGCACCAGCGGCTTGATCTGGCCGTCGTAAATTGCGCTGATTTTTTTCAACGTGGCCCGGGACAACGGCGACAGATCCGACGCCGCGATGTTTTCGGAAACCTGCGCGGGCCGTTTCGCGCCGGGAATGGCGCAGGTGACGGCGGGAAATTCCAGGATCCACCGCAACGCCAGTTGCGCCAGCGCCGCGCCGGGCGGAACCAGTTTCTTCAACTGGCCGACGGCCTCCAGCCCGGTCGCGAAATCCACGCCGGAAAAAGTTTCACCCCGGTCAAATGCCGCGCCGTGACGGTTGAAATTCCGGTGGTCGTCCTTCGCGAACTTGCTGGCGCGCGAAATTTTTCCGGACAACATTCCCGACGCCAGCGGGACACGCGCGAGGATGCCCACTTTGCGACGCTGTGCCTCGGCAAAAAACAATTCCGCCGGGCGCTGCCGGAAAATGTTGAAGATGATCTGCACCGACTGGACGTTCGGAAACTCGATGGCCTTCAGCGCCTCCTCCACTTTCTCCACGCTCACGCCGTAGTGCCGCAGCTTGCCGGCCTTCACCAGGTCGTCGAGGATGCCGAAAATTTCCGGGCGATAAAAAACTTCCGGGTGCGGACAGTGCAGTTGCAGCAGGTCAATCGTGTCCGTGTTCAGATTCTTGAGGCTGCGGTTGACCCACGCGGTGAGATTTTTGCGGGTGTAACCTTCGGGCGATTGGACGGGCAGACGGCGTCCGGCCTTGGTGGCGATGTAGAATTTTTCCTTTCGCTCCTTTTTTAATTTGGCGAGCAGGCGTTCGCTGTGGCCGTCGCCGTAAACGTCGGCGGTGTCGAAGAAGTTCACGCCGCCGTCGAGCGCGGCGTGTAGCGCGGCGAGAGATTCCTGGTCGTCCACCTTGCCCCACGCGCCGCCGATGGCCCACGCGCCAAAACTGATTTCCGAAATGTTCCAGCCGGTGCGGCCAAGCGTGCGATAATTCATGGGCGGCAGCTTACGCAAAAAATGGCGGAAGGCAAACCCGCAACATGCGGCGCGAGCGCGCGCAGCGCCCCAGCCCTAAAAAGCAAAGTCTCTTCAAATTTCTAACGACCCAATCCCGCGGTCGCGGGAGACCCGGCCCACGGGACGCGTGGATTGCAACCGCGACGCGATGGCCGGGTTCGCTGCAGCGCATGATTGAACAGCGGGAAAAGCAAAAGGCAAAGGAGCCAGCCACGCGGCGGATAACTTCGACGGGCGGGTTCAATTTACCCCGTGGGAAATTTGCCCTGCGCTGAGCCCGAAATCGTCAGGCAACCCGCAAGCTTGCGATGAGCAACGGCTTGACAGGTGCTTTCCCACGGGGCAGGACGGATTGAAAGGACGCTCCGCGCGATCACGCCTCAACCATACTCACATCCTCACCGCGCTCCGGTCCTTTCAATCCTTTGGTGATTAGGCTCGCTCATTCCACGTCTCCTGAAAGCAAAATCAACCCGAATATCAGGGCCGAAATCAAAACTAGTGAAATAATACCGACGAACACGCAGGTCCACCAAGAACCTACACGCCCGCCCGCAACAACATGGGCCGCTAACTTCTGCCCGAACCACAGTTGGGCCATCGACCGGGTGATCATGATAAAGGGCAGCGAAATGATAAGCGCGGGAAACCTCTCGGGAAGAAAATAAGCAAGAACGAAACCACCTAGCGCTAGACCTATCCCCCACATCAAACTTCGTCTAGCCTCCTTTTGCTGTCCGAGTGCCTTGAAGTTCCGAGATGCTAACCAGAATCCAGGAATCGGAGTCCCCAAGAATGCGGCAAGGGTAATCTGTCCGACGGTGTAGAGCCTGTATTCTGGTGGTGTGTCCATAGGCGAGCCTAACGAAAAAAGCTGAGCCACCGCCGACTCGCGACGTGAACCGCGATAGCGGAACGGCCAGCGCCAACGGCGGTTGGCTCCGGCGACTTGTTAGGCCACGCGTGATACCTTTCTCCTCCGGTGCGCAAGCCGAATCCCACGCTGGATACGACCGACGAATCCAAGCTGTGAATACTGCGACCTCCACTTCGCCAGCAACTCGCGCTGATGTGGTGTGCTCTCCGAATCCCAAATCTGCCGATGGTGATCTGGGAAAATGAAATAGTAGGGAAGCGAAAACAAAGCCATAATACCAAGCGGAATCCCAACAAATATCAGAACTGCCGGAAGCACAAAAGGCACGAGCAGCCAAGCATACCAAGGCAACCGCTTATGGATTTTGGAGATGGCAGTCATAGTGGCCTAACGACAAAAGCTGAGCCACCGCCGACTCGCGGCGTGAACCGCGATAGCGGAACTGCAAGCGCCAACGGCGGTTGGCTCCGGCGACTTGTTAGGCGGCAACATGGAAAATAAGTAAATGGTTCAATCCTGCGATGTCTCCAAGGCTGATTTAGGAAGCACATGAAGCTTCACCAACATTTCTACTGTAAAGTAGCGTTTGCAATCTGCACATCTCATCGTCGCATCATCAATATTATCAAGTGTGCCAAACTTGCAGGTCGGACAGTCTATGAGATTAGTGTGCTTCGTGCCATCGGAACTAAAGTGCATCCCTGAAGGCGAGTGAACATTCTTTATAGTTGCCATAGAATCTGATGTTTTGTGTTTATGCCGCCTAACGAAAAAAGCTGAGCCACCGCCGACTCGCGACGTGAACCGCGACAGCGGAACGACAAGCGCCAACGGCGGTTGGCTCCGGCGACTGGTTAGGCTGTGGTCGCTCGCTCATGTCTTCAAGTGTAAAAAAGCCGTAAGATATACACTCACCGAGATATTGGTTGTGGTCATACCGTGTTCCATGTGAATTCCAACAGCCCAATAATGAATCGGGCCTGTCTTGTCAAAAACAACATCTCCTAGCGGACCAGAAGAAGCCGTGGAGTCGGTGTTATAGGCAAACCCATGCTGCTTCAGGTTCCTCGACGTTTGTAGTGGGTCGTAAGTGGCGTCAGGCATAGTAAGGGATTTCTAATTTGCCAGCGACGAAGTAGAGCATGGTGGTTTGGTATTC
>JAYVCM010000016.1:0-2800 GCA_043749955.1 Limisphaerales bacterium
TTGGCTGCCAGCCGCCAGTCTTGCGACAACAATCCTATCGGTGGATCGCTCCACCACTTGAATCCCTTTGAAACTTTTTTATCGCGCCCGCCGGAAAAATTCCTGAAACTCCCGCCGCGCCCGCGCCACCATGAAACCGGCCACCACCCACACCCCCGCCGAACCGGCCAGAAAACTGGAGGCCGAAATCCACGCGTCCCTCGCCGCCGAAAAAAATCTCTCGTCCGAAACCGCCAACGCCGACGCCGCCCGGCAGCCTGCGCTCGAACAAAAATTCCTCGCCCTCAACCAGCTCTCCGCCGGCATCGCGCATGAATTCAACAACGTCATCGCCGGCATCCTCGGCAGCGCCGAGCTGATCGCGATGGACCTTCCCGCCGACCATCCCGCCCACGAATCCCTCCGGCAGATTTTCGAGGCCAGCAACCGCGCCCGCGATTTCCTCCAGAAAATCCGCGCCCTCGCCCAGCGCCCGCCCGTGTCCCGCCAGCCCGTCCCGCTCCAGCCCGTGATCGAGGAATGTCTCCAGATTTTGCGCGGCATCATCCCGGCCAAGGTCGAACTGGAATCCGAAATCAATCCCGGCTGCCCCCCGGTCAACGCCGACGCCGCGCAGATCCACCAAGCGCTCCTGGATCTGTGCTTGTATTGCTGGCACGGCCTGCCCGAACGCAGCGGCCACATCAAGGTCACGCTCGAAAACTGCCGGCTCACGAAAAACTTTTCCCCGGCGCTGCACTCCGGCCCGCACGTCCGCCTCACCGTCCGCGACAACAGCCCCGGCCTGGACCACCGCGCGCGCGAAAAAATCTTCGACCCCTTTCACACGCGCAAAGCCGCCGCCAAAAAAATCGGCCTGGAACTGTTTCTCGTCCGCGAACTCGTCCACGCCCATCACGGCGAGATCACCGTGGAAAGCGAACCCGGCTCCGGCCTCGCCTTCCACATCTACCTCCCCGTCGCGGTGTAACGGAGCGCGCCCGTTCCCGGGCGCAGCAATGTCCGCACGCCCGAGGACTTGGGAAATGTTTGACGTCGCCTCCACGCTCCACCTCGGGAAGCGCTGATTAAATCGGAGTTAGTAATTTTGCCTGAACTTCAGATTTCTAGGATGGCGTAGGAGCGATTTTGATTTCACGGGAAGGTGATTTCGATGGTCGAGATCGGGGCGAATTTCCTGAGTGCGGATTCAATCAGCGCTTCCCTCGCTGCGCCCGGGAAGGGCGCGCTCCGCTAAAAAACTTCAGTTCAGATTCACCAGCGCGCTCACGTCCAAAATCAGGCCCACGCGCCCGTCGCCCAGGATCGCCGCGCCCGCCAGCAGCCGGTTCTTGTGCACCATCAGTTCGTTCAGGTTTTTGATCACCACCTCCTGCTTGTGCAGCAGCGCATCCACCAGCAGGCAGCGCACGCCTTCGCCCGATTCCACCACCACCGCGATGCTGTCCGTCACATCGCGCGAGACGGGACGCAGGCCGAACGCCTCGCTCAACCGCAGCAGGGGAATTATCCGGCCGCGCACATTCACCACCTCCGCCTTGTTTTGAATCATGGAAATCATGCCCGGCTGCGGACGGAACGACTCGCGCACGGACAACGTGGGGATGATGTAACGCTCCTCGCCCACGCGCACGATGAAGCCGTCAATGATCGCCAGCGTCAGCGGCAGGCTGAGCTTGAACAGCGTGCCCCGGCCCGGCTGCGATGAAATCTCCACGCGCCCGCGCAGCCGCTCGATGTTCCGCCGCACCACATCGAGTCCCACGCCGCGTCCCGAAACGTCCGTGACTCTTTCCGCCGTGGAAAATCCGGCGGCAAAAATAAATTTGTAAACTTCCTCGTCCGTCAACACGTCGTCCGCGCCGGCCAGTCCGCGCTCCACCGCCTTCTGCAAAATTCGTTCCCGGCTCAAGCCCGCGCCGTCGTCCGCCACTTCCACCACGATGTTTCCGCCCTGATGATACGCGCGCAAACGCAGCGTGCCCGTGGGCGGTTTTCCGGCGGCCGCGCGTTTTGCCGCCGGCTCGATGCCGTGGTCCATCGAGTTGCGGATCATGTGGAGCAGGGGATCGTTCAACTCCTCCACCACGCCGCGGTCCAGTTCCGTCTCGTCGCCCGCCGTGACGAGGTTCACTTTTTTGTTCTGCTTCGCGCCGAGGTCCCGCACCACGCGCGCCATTTTTTGGAACACGCCGCGGACGGGCACCATCCGCAATGACATGCTCACGCGCTGCAGCTCCTTCGTGATGCGGCCCAGTTGCGACAGGTTGCGGACAAACTGCTGGTTCAGCCCCGTCAGCTCGCCGAGGTTCTGGCTCACCAGCGACTGCGCGATGACCATTTCGCCCACCAGGTCCAGCAGCCCGTCCAGCTTGGCCGTGTCCACCTTCACCACCGCCGCCAGATGTTTTTCGTTTGCCGGCGACGCTTCGGAAATTTCCGGCGCGGCATCCGGCGCGCCGGTTTTCGTTTCAACTTTTTCCCTGGCGGCGGGCGCGACGCAAGGTTTGCCGTCAATGACCGCCTGCACTTCCGCCTTTAATTTCGCGGTCGGAATGGCGATCGGCCGGAGGGGTTTCGCGCCGAGATGCTGCCCGTCCATCTCGTCCAGAAATTGTTTCAACACGTCGCGCCCGCGCAAAATCAGTTCGATTACCGGCGCGTCCATCGCCAGCTTCCCTTGGCGCGCGAGGTCCAGCAGCGATTCCAAAACGTGCGCCAGCCGGTTGATCGGCACGAGATTCAGAAAGCCCGCGCCGCCCTTGAACGTGTGGAACGCGCGGAAGACCGTGTTGAGCAT
>JAYVCM010000017.1:0-4284 GCA_043749955.1 Limisphaerales bacterium
CACACCAACGCTGGCACGCAGGTTTATTTCTGGGGGCAATGCGTTTTCCTCGCGTGGGCGCTGTGGCCGCTGCGTCCGCGCCGGTTTGGAATTGTGATCTGGCTGGGCGCGTTCGTGGCGGCGGCGGGACTCGGTCTGGCGGGCAACCTGGGCATCGTGCAGGCACAACGGAGCATCCAGAATTTCAACGCGCAGTGGATGGCGAAGTTTTTTGGCCAGCGGGTGGATGCGTTGCAGAGCATGACCAGCATGGGCCGCATCGGCCAGATGAAGTTGTCCGCAAAAATTGTCGTCTGGCTGGAACCGAAAAATCTCGGCCATGCGCCGTCGTATCTGCGCGAGGCCAGCTACCGGAATTATCTCGCGCAAAAGCAGACGTGGTATGCCGGCGGCACGCTCAATGATTTCGAAAGCCTCCAGTCGGACGCGGACAACACCACCTGGAGCTTGGTGCCGGGAAAAACCAACACGGCAGCCATCAACATCGCGTGCTATCTCAACGGCTGGTCGCGCGAAGCCGAAGCGCCGGAAGGCGTGCTGCCGCTGCCTGCCGGCTGCGGGCGACTGGAAAATGTGCCGCCCTACACGACCTTCAAAAAAAATAAAAACGGCACCCTGCTCGCCGCCGGGCGCGGACTGATGATGTTCGACGCACGCTACGGCCCCGGCGCGACCTTCGATTCGCCGCCGGATGTCAATTCCACCAACCGTTATGATCTGTCGGTGCCGACGAACGAGATACCCGCGCTCGAACAGGTGATTTCAGAAATCAAATTTTCGGCGACGGATGATGAGCAAAACAAACGCCGGGCCATTGAAAAATTTTTCCTCGATAAATTCACCTACAGCACCTGGCAGGGGACGGACAAGCGCGCGACGACCAACGCCACGCCGCTCACGCGCTTTCTCCTGACCAGCCGCAGCGGCCACTGCGAATACTTCGCGTCTGCCACCGTCTTGCTGCTGCGCGAACTCGGGATTCCCGCGCGCTACGCCGTCGGCTATTCCGTCCACGAGACGCGCGGCAGCGGCTACGTCGTCCGCGAACGCGACGCCCACGCTTGGTGCCTCGCGTGGAACAGCGCGACCAAGGCGTGGGAGGATTTCGACACCACGCCGCCGTCGTGGGTGGCAATTGAAAGCCAACGCACGTCGGCCCTGGAATGGTTGTCGGACCTCAAGTCGTGGCTGGGCTTTCAGATCGCCAAATTCCGCTGGCGGCAGGCGAACCTGCAGCAATACATCATCTGGGCGCTCGTCCCGGTGATGCTGGTGCTGCTCTATCACATCATTTTCAAGCGGCGCGGAAAACGGCTGGCACCGGGCGGGAAAAAAGCAAACGCCGCGCCGGATTCCTGGCCGGGCCTCGACTCGGAATTTTACCAGTTGGAAAAAAAACTCGCCGCGCGTGGCCTGCCCCGGCAGCCGGGCGAAACGCTTTCCGACTGGCTCGAACGCGCGCTGGCGGAACCCGCGCTCGCCGAACTGCGCGCGCCGCTGCAAAAACTTTTGCATCTGCACTACCGCCACCGTTTCGACCCGCACGGATTGAACCCGGAAGAGCGCGACCGTTTGAAGCGCGAGGCGAAGGTTTGCCTGGATTCGCTGTTGCAGATGAAAGCGGGATGATGCTTCGGCCACCGCGCGGAACGCCGGGCACCGTCCCGGCCAGTTTGAACCGCCTTCACATCGGGCCGGGACGGTGCCCGGTGTTCCAAACGATATTGCGCAGCTTGACGCGCCCCCGTTTGGAGTTCCGCCTTCAGGCGGTTCGGCAGCATCACCAACCCGAGCCGCATAAATGCGGAACTCCAAACCACATCGCCGCCATTTCTTTAATTGACCCGGACGGCGCCTTGGCGGATGATATGCCTGCCGGTTTGATGGGGGCGCACTGGTTTCGACCAGGTGAACACGCCAGAGGCGGCATGCCGAGGAAGATGCGTTGGCCTCGTTAATCATCCGCATCAAAACTAAAAAGCTAACGAAGAACTAGCCCTCGCGGCTTAACGCCACGACGTCCGCCACTGGACACCTGCTACGGTGGACGGACGAAACAGCAGGCATGGTTGACAGCGGAGACCGCGCGTTGTCAGCCGAGATCTTATCATGCGGACTAGGCAGTGCGACTCGAGTCCAGGCGCCATCGCATAGCAGAAAAAATTACCTGGAATAAGCATGTAGTCGCGGCTGGTTGGTTGGCTTGGGACGCGGGTTCAATTCCCGCCGCCTCCACCATCCTCCGCTCGGAACTGCGCCAGCGGTTCCGAGCGGAGGATGGTGCCCTCCGTAGCTTTAGCGAAGGAGGGCTTTCGTGGTTCGTGTTCCGAGCTGCGGATGGCAGGCCATTGTTAGCGGTCACTTCGAGAGAATTCCATGTTTTGATTATCTTGTAAGTGAATTTAACCTTCGTTGCTTTGTATTTTTGTTGTTCAACAACATCAGGCGGGCAGGGCACACCCCGGTCATGCAAGTGGAAATTCTTATATCCCGACCGGTCATCTGTTTTCATTTGCATTGCCCTGACGGACAGCGCCGGATAGTTTCCCGCCCGTTGCCAACCCCATGAACGTCGCCATTGAAACCTCCAACCTGACGCGTGATTTCGGCAAGTTCCGCGCCGTCAATGAAGTGAACCTGCGGGTCGAGGCCGGACGCTTCTACGGTTTTCTCGGCCCGAACGGCGCGGGGAAATCCACCACCATCAAGATGCTCACCGGCCTGCTCGCGCCGAGCGGCGGCGCGATGCACATCCTCGGCGAAGATGTCAGCGATCCGCAGCGCGCGCTCGCGGTGAAGCGGCGCATCGGCGTCGTGCCGGAAAATCTCGCGCTGTTCGACAACCTGACGGCGCGCGAATATCTGACCTTTATCGGGCGGATGTATCTTTTGCCGCGCGACACGGTGCGCACGCGCTGCGAGGAACTGCTCACCATGATGGACCTGGCGCACGAGGAAAAAAAACTGACGCTGGAATTTTCCCACGGCATGAAAAAGAAACTCGCCCTCGCCGCCGCGCTGATTCCCAATCCTGACCTGCTGTTTCTCGACGAACCCTTCGAGGGCGTGGACGCGGTGGCGTCGCGCGTCCTGCGCGACACGCTCAAGCAATGCGTCGGCCGCGGCGCGACGGTTTTTCTCACGTCGCACGTTCTGGAGATCGTGGAAAAACTGTGCACGGACGTGGGCATCATCGCCGCAGGCAAACTGGTGCATCAGGGCACGATGGCGGATTTGCGGCGCGACGGCGCTTCGCTGGAGGACAAATTCATCTCGGTCGTCGGCAACGACGGGCATGAGGCGCAAAAATTAAGCTGGCTGGAATGAACCGCGAGCAGCTCAAGACGATTTTGTGGCTGCGCTGGCGGCTGATGTGCAACCAATGGAAACGCACACGCGGACTCGGCGCGGTGATCACAATTATCGTCGGCATCTCTGCGGTCATGCTGGCGGCCTTGTCGTTCACGGGCGCGTTGCTGGGCGCGGCATTTGGTCTGCGCGAGGCGTCGCCGCAAGTCATCATGGGCATCTGGTTTGGCGTTACGGTTTTTTTTCTATTTTTCTGGCTGATCGGGCTGCTCACGGAACTTCAGCGCTCCGAGACGATTGATCTGCAAAAGCTCATGCACCTGCCGGTCGCGCTGGGCCAGATGTTCGTCATCAACTATTTCGTGTCGCACTTCACGTTGAGCATCATCCTCGTCGTCCCCGCCATGCTCGGCCTGGGCATCGGCCTGGTGATTGCGCGCGGACCGCAAATGATCCTGCTGATTCCGCTGGCGTTAAGCATGGTCTTCATGGTCACGGCGTGGACCTACTGCCTGCGCGGCTGGCTGGCGACAATGATGTCCAATCCGCGCCGCCGGCGCACAGTCATCATGGGCATCTCGCTCGCCTTCGTGCTGTTGAGCCAGGGGCCGAATCTTTATTTCAACGTGATTCAAAATCGCAGCTCGTCGGGAAAGTCCGCCACCAGCGAAGAGCGGCAGCACCAGCGCGAGGCGCGCGATGCCTCCATGAAACAAATGTTCGAGAATCTGATCGCGGCCCAACGGTTCGTTCCGCCGTTGTGGGTGCCGGTCGGCGCACGGGCGCTGGCCGGGGGAAATCCGCTGCCGGCGCTGCTCGGCACGCTCGGCGGTCTCGGCCTCGCGGCGCTCGGTTTGCGGCGGGCATATCGCAGCACCGTGCGGTTTTTTCACGGCGAAACCGGCGGCACCGCCGCAGTGAAAATTTCCGGCGCAGCAAAAAAAGTTTCCGCCCCGCGCGACAAAAACAAAAAAG
>JAYVCM010000018.1:0-4717 GCA_043749955.1 Limisphaerales bacterium
GGTGACCGCGCCGTAATTGTTCGTGACCGCGAGCGTGTAGTTTCCGGCGTTGGTGGCTTGCACGTTGGTGACCGAATAAAAATTCGCCGTTGCGCCCGCAATGGAAGTCCCGTTGAACTGCCACTGATAACTCAACGGCGGCGTGCCCGTGACACCGGCGGTGAAGGTCACGTTGTTGCTGACCACCACTGCCTGCGACACCGGCTGGTTCGTGATGCTGGGTGGAACGCCGACGGTCAGCGTCGCGACCGCGCTCGTCACCGAGCCGTAACTGTTCGTGACAACAATGGTGTAATTTCCCGCGTTGGTCGGTTGCGCGTTGTTCAACGCATAATAATTCGTCGTCGCTCCCGCGAGACTGGTTCCGTTAAAACGCCACTGATAACTCAGCGGTGTGGTGCCCGTCACGCCGGCCGTGAAGGTCACGTTGTTGCTCAACGCCACCGTCTGCGAACTTGGCTGGTTCGTGATCACCGGCGGAAGTTTCGCCAGCAGGAACGCATGCTGCATCCCGCTCAATGTTCCGAGGCCGATGATCTGCCCGCTGTCATTGATCGCCCAGGCTTCGTTCAAAACCCATCCGGCGCCGGAGTCGTCCACCTGGTTGTTCAGATCGGACAACGTGGTGTTGGTGCAGATAAATGCGTGATAGATGGTGTCACCTGTGTTCGTGTATGAGCCGCCAACGATGATGTTGCTGTTGTTGATCGAGCGCGCGTAACTAAAGTGTCCACCGCCAAGCGTTCCCAAATCCGTATAGCCGCTGGCATAACGGAAGGCGTGACTGGCCGTGCCGCTGGTATCGGTAACGTAGCCGACGATCTGGTCGTTTTTATTGATGGCCAGACCAGTGGACTCATGCCAGGTGCTAAAAACTCCAAGGTCAGTCATGGAACTGCCGTTATAAAAAAAGGCATGCGAATAACTGAAATTCTTGTAGTAAGCGTATCCCGTAACGTGACCCGCGTCATTGATGCCGGAACTATACGAGTCGATACTATTGCCTAGAAGCGTTCCGATATTGCTCATGGTTCCGCCACTGTAGCGATAGGCGTTATCATCACCCGAAGTTTGCGAATAACCCGCGATCTGTCCCGAATTATTGATGTCATCCGCCGTCGCTGCCGCACCGCCGGACAGCGTGCCGAGGTCTTTCATCTGCGGATTGCCGGCGATTCCGTCCGTGCCTCCCGGCGTCCAGAGAAACGCGCGGTTCACCGTGCCATTGGTGAGGCGGGAACGTCCCACGACCCGCAGGGCGTCGTTCATGCCGAGGCCGAAACTGCTCGTGCCGCCGAGCGTGCCGAGATTCGTCCACGCCCCGCCGTAAAGCACCGCGCGGTAAAAGCCGTTGATTTTCAAGGCGCCGACGAACTGGCCGGGGCTGTTGATCGCACTCACGGCGTCCAGCGAATTGGTGAATTCGCCGAGGTCCACGACCGAATACTTTTGGGCAAATCCCGAATTGGCCGCCGCGAACAGCGTCGCGAAAAAGCTCCACCGGCACAATTGTTTTACAGCATTTGTCATTGGTAGTTTCCTCCCTTAATTACTGGCGGTAACCCTAGACTGTTTTTCCGAATTTGCCAGCAGAGAATCCAAATTTTTTAGGGTCGCCCCGACCACGGGTGCATCTGGACACGGTTCTTAAATTGTAGGAGCGGCGATGAATTCCCTTTGACCCGGACAGGTTGGAAGCGCTGGCCTGCTTTGACGGCGAAGCCGCCAGCAACGTAAGGCAGCGCTTCCAGCCTGCCCCTTTGCCAAGAACAGTGTCCAGATGCACCTCCTGACCGCCTTCCGTCACCCCTGTTTAGATTCCAAATAAAATGCAGGTTGGATCTTCCAAGGCCTCCCGCCGGCCAGGATGCCTGCCGTCGGGGGAGGCGGAACACGGCCCATTCCCGCCCTTGAAATTAAGATCATGTCCCGAGGCGTCCAAGAATTATGCCGTCGGGATTTTGCTGGCAACCAGCGGCGTCTTCCGTTTTCATGCCTGCATGAACCCACCAAACCCGCGTGCAAAACGCCGGCTTCCGGCCAGAATGTTTTGCGCGTTCGCCTGGCTCGCGTTGACGACGACGGCTCCGGCGAAAGATTTTTTTACATTCTTCGGCACCTACACGAACGCGTTGAGCCGCGGCATTTACGTTTCGCGGCTGGATGCGGACACGGGCAGACTTTCCGCGCCGGAACTCGCGGTGGCAACGCCCAGCCCGTGTTTCCTCAACCTTTCGCCGGACGGGAAATTTCTTTATGCCGCAAACAGCGTCGGGACTTTCAACGGCGAGAACGCCGGGGCGGTCAGCGCGTTTGCGGTGGATAAAAAATCGGGCCGGCTCGCGCTGCTCAATGAAAAATCGTCCGGCGGGGCGGGGCCGTGCCATGTGAGCGTGGATGCGACCGGAAAAATTTTGTTCGTCGCCAACTACGGTGGCGGCAGCGTGAAATCATTTTTACTGGAGACGAATGGGCGCCTCGGCGCGGACGGCACATTCCTCCAGCACCATGGCAGCAGCGTGAACACGAACCGCCAGTCCGCGCCGCGCGCGCATTTCATCGGCGCCGATCCGTCCAACCGCTTCGCGCTGGTGTGCGACCTCGGCACAGATCGGGTGATGGTCTATCCGTTCACCACCGACGGCGGGTTGGCGGCGCGCAGCGCGGCGCCCGCCAGTGTGCCGCCGGGTTCCGGCGCGCGGCATCTGGCGTTCAGCCGCGACGGCAAATTTGCTTTTGTGGCGAACGAGATGGCTTGCAGTCTCACGACCTTCGCGTGGAATTCAGACAAGGGATCCCTCACTGCCGTCGAAACCATCTCCGCGCTGCCGCCGGGCGTGGCGTTGCAAAACAGTTTCTCGGCGGCGGAAATCCTGGTGCATCCCGGCGGCAAATTTGTTTACGCCACGTTGCGCGGACATGACAGCGTGAGCGTGTTCGCGGCGGACGCGCGGAGCGGGCGGCTGACGTTCGTGCAAAATGTTTCCGCCGGCGGAAAAATTCCGCGCGGGCTGGGCATAGATCCGACCGGGCGCTGGCTCATCGTGGCCAATCAGAAAACCGAGAACGCCGTGGAGTTTGCCATTGATGCGGCGACGGGGAAACTTTCTCCCACGCAGCAGGAATTAAAGATTGGCGCGCCGGTGGATGTGAAGTTTGTGCCGGCGGATTAGTAGGACAGGCGTCTCGCCTGTCCGGTTGGTGTTTTGATTTGTTTGAAGACGAACTGGACAGGCAAGATGCCCGTCCTACTACCAGCGGCACGTCACCGGGCGCATGACGCTGCCCCCGTTTGGAGTTCCGTCCCGCGCTGCGGGACGGTTCGGCCTCCGCACCAAACCGGGGCCGCCTAAAGGCGGAACTCCAAACGAAACCCCGGCTGGCCTCGGGGGCAGTCAAGATGCGCCCCGCGTCCCCCGAACTGGTTATGGCAGGTGGATTCAGATGAAGTAGTATGCAAGACGCCACCACCACCCATGTCGTTCCAGTCTTTCATCGCACCCAGACCAACCCGAGTTGGCGGCGTCTTGCTGGCGTGGATTTTTCTCCTGCAAACGACCACGGCTTTTTCCGCGACTTGGTTTGTGGCGACCAACGGCGTGGATTCAAATTCCGGCACCAATATCAACAGTCCGCTCGCGACCATCACCAAGGCGCAGGCGATGGCGTCTTCGGGTGACACAGTTTATCTGCGCGGCGGGACTTATCTCCTCAACAACTCCCATCTCACGGCCACAAACAGCCCGTGGGCCATCGTCAACAACTTGACGAAAAGCGGCATCAGTTACCTCGCCTATCCCGGCGAGCGGCCGGTGTTTGATTTTTCCGGCGTGCAACCAATCGGCAATCGCGTGACGGCGTTTTTGGTGACAAGTTCGGCGAGTGATTGCGTGTTCAAGGGATTTGATGTCGTGGGCGTGACAATAAACGTCACGGGTGTGAACTCGCAGTCGGAGTGTTTTCGGATAACGGGCGGAAACCGGAACCGCTTTGAGCAGCTCCGCATGCACGACGGCATGGGCATCGGCTGGTATCTGACTTCCGGCCAGAGCAACCTCGTGCTGAACTGCGACGCCTGGAACAACCGCGGGCTGGACAGTTATTCGCTGGGCAACATTGACGGCTTCGGCGCGCATCCATCGTCAACGAGCGGCAGGGGCAATATCTTTCGCGGCTGCCGCGCATGGTTCAACAGCGACGACGGCTACGATTGCATCAACGCGTTCGCGGCGGTGACCTTTGATAATTGCTGGGCTTTTTACAACGGCTACTTCACGAACTTCAGCAGTTCCACCGGCGATGGCAACGGCATCAAGGCCGGCGGCTATGGCGTTTCCGGCAGTTCATTTCCGACGCCGATACCGCATCACGTCGTCGAATTCTGCCTCGCGGTGAGGAACCGGGCGAGCGGCCTTTACGCGAATCATCATCTCGACGGCCAGATTTGGCTCAACAACACCAGCTACCGGAACGGCACGGACTTCAACATGCTTTGCAGCACGAACAACTCCAGTTCCGCCGGCGACGTGCCGGGCTACAACCACGTCATGAAAAACAATCTCGGCTACAAAGGCGGCGCTGGCGGCACGGACATTTCCAATCTCGGCACTTCAAACGACGTGACCTTCAATTACTTCACCTTGCCCGTGACCGTTGCGTCAAATGATTTTGTGAGCCTCGATGAAAGTCTTCTCACCGCGCCGCGCCAGACCAACGG
>JAYVCM010000019.1:0-3571 GCA_043749955.1 Limisphaerales bacterium
CGCGCGGGAAACAAATTCTGCGCAGCGGCGCAAAGGTGGGCGACGCGATTTTCGTGACGGGCGAACTGGGCGGTTCGCTGGCGGGACGGCATCTGGAATTCGAGCCGCGTTTGGAAGAGGCGCGCTGGCTGGCGGAACATTTTCCAATTCACGCGCTGATGGACTTGAGCGACGGGCTGGGCGGCGACTTGCGGCATATTTTGCAGGCAAGCAAAGCGGGCGCGGAGATTTTGAAATCGGCGGTGCCGGTGGCGCGGGCGGCGAAACTCGCGGCGCGGGAAAATTCGGCGGCCCGGCCGGCCTTCGTGGCGGCGCTGACCGACGGCGAGGATTTTGAACTGCTGTTCACCCTTGCCAGCAAAGACGCGGTGAAACTGCTGGACGCGTGGAAGAAAAAATTTCCGAAGGTGAAGTTGAGCTGCATCGGAAAGATTGTGGCGGGCGAGGGCATCGCGATCCGCGACAAAATGGGTTCGCATCAGTTTAACGCGAAGGGTTATGTGCATTTTGCAAAATGATGTAGGACAGGCGTCGCGCCTGTCTCCATTTTTATTAAATTTAGAGACAGGCGCGACGCCTGTCCTACGCTAATGGCCACATTCATTTCGCATAGTCCGGCGGCGACGGAGGCGCTCGGCGAACAGTTTGGCCGCGCGGCTTCGCGCGGATGGGTCATCGCGTTGAGCGGCGACCTGGGCGCGGGCAAGACGCAGTTCGTGCGCGGCGTGGCGCGCGGACTGAAAATTTCCAGCCGCGTGCATTCGCCGACGTTCACGCTGGTCAATGAATACGGCGGCGGGCGGCTGAAACTGTTTCATCTGGATTTGTATCGGCTGGAGACGGCGGAACAAATTTTTAGCGCGGGCATCGAGGAATTTTTGGAGTCGGATGGGGTGGCGGTCGTGGAATGGGCGGAGAGATTGGAGGATGGAGGATGGAAGATGGAAGATGGAAAAAAGTTTGCCCGCGTGAAGATTGAAATTTTAACCGAGACGGAGCGGAAAATTATTTATGACGATCTTGGCGCTTGAATTTTCCTCGGAACAGCGGAGCGTGGCGCTGGCGCGCGGCGGCGTGGTGCTGGCCGAGGCGGCGCAGCAGATGGAGTCGCGCGCGACGGATGCGCTGGGCATGATTGAAACAGTTCTGGCGCAGTCAAAAGTTTTGCGCGAGGAAATTGAAGTCATCGCGGTCGGGCTGGGGCCGGGAAGCTATACGGGCATTCGCGCGGCGATTGCGGTGGCGCAGGGCTGGCAACTGGCCTTCGCCGGGCCGGAGCAAGACATCTGTGGCCAAACGGCGGCTACGGCCAAGCGAAGGCTGGCGCGGGGGATCAAATTGCTCGGTGTAAGCAGCGTGGCGGCGATCGCGGCGGCGGCGCAGGCGGAAAAAATTTTCGGGCGGGTAAACGTGCTGGTGGATGCGCAGCGCGGCGAATTTTATGCGGCGGGCTGGGAAATTTCGGACGGGCGGCGGGAAGAAATTTCCCCGCTGAAAATCATTTCGGCGGCAGAATTGGCCGTGTGCGGGGCAGGTGAGATCTGCGTGGGGCCGGCGGCGGAGCGGGTTTTGTTTCCGTCGGCGGCGATGGTGGCGCGGCTGGCGGCGGGGCGGACGGATTTTGTGCGGGGGGAAGATTTGGAGCCGATATATTTGCGGGAAACCAGCTTTGTGAAATCAACGTCAGACAGGAAGCGGTAGCTTTGACTTCGGCGGCTTTGGGTGGACAACCCTAAAACTGGCGCTCATGTCCTGTTTTGGGGCGTGGACGACATTCATCCAGTTTGACTTTTAAAATTAATTTGTGTCAGGTTGTGATGCTTGATTAATAGTGTTGCGACAATGGCACGGCATCCTTTTTATCTGTTCCCCGTTTTAATCAGTTTCAGCTTCGGCAAGTAATTTGCTGGTATATCGGCGTCAGCAGACATTTTCCACAGCCGATCAAGGTGGCAAATGTTTTGGAGACACAGATTTTGAACCTAAAACCGGCAAAATTAAAAGACGCTCGCACGAGTCAGGCTTACACCTTGGTGGAAGTGCTGATGTCCGTGGGGATTTTAGCGATCATGGTGACCCTGCTTTACGCCGGCTTCATCTCTGGTTTCGGCAGCATCACCACGACGCGTGAGGAACTGCGGGCCAGCCAGATAATGACGCAGAAGCTGGAGGCCATCCGGCTGTTGACCTGGAGCCAGCTCTCCAATTGTCCGACCTCCTTTCAAGAATACTACAATCCACCGGGCATAACCAATAACACGGCGGGAACCCTCTTCAGCGGGACGCTTTCCCCGATCGGCAGCGCCACCAACATTCCCAACTCCGTTTCTTACAAGGCGAGCCTGCACCTTATCACCGTGACGGTTACTTGGACGAATAATGTGAACCAAGGAGTTCCCATTGCTCACTCCCGTCAGATGCAGACGCTGTCCGCCTACGACGGCCTGTATAACTATATCTTTGGGAAAAGTCCATGAAAGCCAACGCTGCCGGTTCCTGCCGCCGCCACAAGTTGATCTCCGGCTTCACGCTGACAGAAGTGCTGGTGGCGACTGCCTTGGGAGTGGTGCTGCTCGGCGGGCTGATGATTTTATATGTCAATGCGCTGCGAAGTTTTGCGGCCATGGGGAATTACCAGAATTTAGACGCCAAAAGCTGCAGCGCCCTGGATATCTTAAGCCGGGAGATTCGCAACTCCACCATGCTGGTAAGTTATGTGACCAACCAGTCGCTTACTTTCTCGAATGCCAGCGCCCGCAACGGTCTGGGCCAGGTCAACGTCGTCACCTATGATGCGACCGCCCGGACCCTGGTGCTCAAAAGGACCGCGCAGGCGGATGTGACCAATTTGACCGAATGTGATTCGTGGAGTTTTTTACTTTATAACCGGGCGCCCGACACCAATTGTTTCACCACGAACATAGTTTTTTACACCGCCACTCAAGCAGCGGATTGCAAGCTGGTCCAGATGTCCTGGAAATGTTCCCGCATGGTGCTGGGTTCCAAGCTGAACACCGAGAGCGTGCAGACGGCGCAAATCGTTCTGCGCAACAAAACCAAGTGAAAGGCTGACCCATGATCATTCAACTTAAAAAGCAACCGTCGAACCGGGGCAGCGCGCTGGTCATCACCATGGTGATTGGCGTGATCCTGCTGCTCACCTTGAGCAGCTACCTGATGCTGGTCGGCACCCAGAAGAAATTGGTGACCCGGTCGGAATGTTGGAACGCGTCCCTCACCATGGCGGAGGCCGGGGCGGAAGAGGCACTGGCGCAAATGAACGGCTCGCCGGGGGATTTTTCCGCCAATGCCTGGGGAGTGTCCGGCGTCGTTTACGGACCCATGGCGCGGAATCTCGAGGGCGGAAGCTACAGCGTCATCATCTCCAATACCGTCAAACCGGTCATCTATACGACCGGCATTGTGAAAGAGCCGGTCACGGGTGACAGCATTGCCCGCCGAGTCAAGATAAACACCACCCGGCAGGGGTTGATTAATGTAGCGATGGGCGCAAAGCACGACGTTACCTTCGTAGGCTCTGGCATGGCTACGGACAGTTGGAATTCACACG
>JAYVCM010000020.1:0-5391 GCA_043749955.1 Limisphaerales bacterium
GCAGGTTGATGACCACCGGCCGCGCCGGCGGCGGGGCCGGGGCGGACGCTTTTTCCCGGCGGCGCGCGGAAAATTTTTTCCAGATCACGATGACCAGCAGGAGGCTCAAGCCGCAGCCCAGCCCGGAGGATTCCTCCACCGCCACTTCCGACACCATGAACCGGGCGAGGCCGCCCTCCATGTTGGCGCGGAGATTTTTTTGCAGTTCCAGCGGCACAACCCGGGCGATAAAATCATCCCACTGTTTCACGAAGGGAAAGACCGGCGGCTGGAAATTGGAGACGGCGATGCTGCCGAAGTTGCCGATGAAGCGCGTCAACTCATGGCCGCCGCCGTTCGGCGTCTGTTCGAGCGTGGCACCCGTCCAGTCGCGGCAGTAATGCGCGTTCAAGATCGAGGTCGGAATCATCGAGGCGCCGAGCGCGAAGACGATGACCACCGCCGAGGCGAGCGGCCGGCGCAGCAATGTTTTCAGCGCCGGAAACGCCGCGATGAACCACGGCAGCAGCAGCAGCAGGTTGAACGCCTTGGCCGAGGTCATCAGCGCCGCCGCCAGGCCGGAAGTCCAGAGCGGAAAGGTTTTTTGCTCGCGCCGCGCCCGCAGCGCAAACTCGATCGCCGTGATCGCAAACAACGTCGCGAACAGGTCATTCACCGAGCTGCCCGCCTGCAGGATGTAGCCGAAGCCCGCCGGAAAGAGCCACATCCAGTGCCACGCCGTCCGTGGCCGCGCGCCCAGCAGCACCAGCATGGAGAACACGCGGCCCGGCAGCAGCAGGAAGCTCATCATGTTCAGCAAAAATTCCAGCCGGTCCGAACCGCTGAACAAAAACAGCGGCGCCGTGACCCATTCAAAGCCGGCCGTGCGCGTGTTCAGCCGGTGAAACTCCGTGTGGATCCATTCCCAGTGCCCCGCCGCCAGCCAGTGCAGCACGCGCGGCGTGCGGTAGGCCAGCGAGTCATAGTTCGCCGGCGCATACAACGCCCCGCCGATGAACGCCAGCACCGCGAGCGTCAGGAACGCCAGCGGAAACGCGTGCCGGAACCGCCAGCGGAATTTGGGCAGATGAATCCGTGGAATAATTGGCGAAGAAGTTTTCCAGCTCCACAACAGCAGGATGCCCAGGCCAATGGCAAGCACGACCGCATAACCGGCCCGGTTCAAGGCCTGGCACGCGGACAACGCCCAGCCGGCACAATTGAGATACGCGCACAGCCAAACCCAGATAACTACAACGGACGACATTTTTTAGGGTGCGAACTTTTACGCGCTCGCGCGGACGAAAGCAATCAAATTGCCCGCCGGCGAAGGACAAAAAACACCGCGCCCGCTGGAAATCCCCCTTGATTTAAGGTTTGCGCCCGGGGACAAAATCGTAAATCGTAAATCGCAAATCTAAAATTCATTATGCCTTCATTCGACATTGTTTCACAGCTCAACTCGATGGAAGTTGAAAACGCCGTCAACCAGGCCAAAAAGGAGCTGGCCAACCGTTTCGATTTCAAAGCCAGCAAGTGGGAGATCGTGCTGGAAAAAGCCGAGATCAAGCTGACCGCCGACAACGCCTTCAAGGTCGCCACCCTGAACGAGATCGTCATCGGCAAGCTGGCCAAGCGCGGCATCAGCATGAAAAGCATCGAGCAGTGCGACCCGGACATTTCGCCGCTCGGTCACGCGCGGCAAAGCATCAAGCTCAAGCACGGCATCGAAAGCGCCGACGCCAAACTGATCGCCAGCTTCATCCGCGACAGCAAGCTCAAGGTGACCACGCAGATCCAGGGCGACGAGGTGCGCGTGAACGGCAAGAGCCGCGACGATCTGCAGGCCGTGATCGCCGCCGTGCGCGCCCATGAATTTCCCGTGGCCGTGCAGTTTGTGAATTTCAGGGAGTAGATCCGCCCGATTTTCAAAATCATCATGCAGGAACTGCCCAAACGATTTTATTCACTTGATGTGTTGCGGGGACTGGCGGCATTGACCATTGTGCTCACGCATTGGTCAGGTTTCTTTTTTTACCACGGGGAATTGTTTGAGACAAACCTGGCCCCGCTGCATTCGTTTTTAGGCCCGGTTTATGAAAATGGCTGGCGGGCGGTGGATCTGTTTTTTTGCCTGTCCGGGTTTATTTTCTTCTGGCTTTACGCGGCAAAAATCAAGGCGTCGGCCGTTTCCGCGAAGGAATTTTTCGTCTTGAGATTTTCCCGGCTTTATCCGCTCCATCTCGTGACCCTGCTGCTGGTGGCTGGCGGCCAGCTCGTCATGGCGCGCATTTACGGCTCGTGGTTCATCATCGGCAACAACGATCTCAAGCACTTTTTGCTGCAGATGTTTTTCATCTCCAAAGCCGGGGCCGACAGCTCGTATAACGGCCCGAGCTGGTCGGTCACCATCGAAATTTTCCTCTATGCAGTGTTTTTCATCGCGTGCAAATGCCGGTGCATCCGCTGGTGGCATCTGCTGATCTATGCCGGCCTGGGCGAATTTTGGTTCATCCACCACGGGCCATATCTGGCGCTCTCACGCGGCGTCCTGTGCTTCTTCATCGGCGGGCTTTCATTCCAGGCTTTCCAGTTTCTCCTGGGGTTGAGGCTTTCCGCTTTTACTTTAAGGACGCTGGCGGCGGCCACCTTGATTCTTTGGGTTCTCATCCCGCTCGAAGTCAAAAACAATTACCTTTATTCCGCTTATGAAACGATTTTCAGCCACGGACACAGCGGGGCGTTGGATTATTTTGGAAGAGGCCTCTTGAGATTTTCCATCGGCGCCTACGAGCTGGTGCTTTTTCCGCTGACCATCATCACCCTCGCGCTGTGGGAAACCCGCCGGGGGACGCTGGGACGCCGGCTCGCCATCCTCGGCGACATCAGCTACTCGACCTACCTGCTGCATTTTCCGCTGCAAATCCTGTTCATGATTGCGGCCTTTGCGCTGGGCATTTCAACGGCGTTCTTTTCCACCCTGCCGGCCTTGCTCCTGTTTTTTTCAGTGTTGATCGTGCTTTCACTGGCCAGCCACCATTTTCTGGAACGCCCGGCGCAATCGTTCTTGCGCTCCCGGCTGCTCCCGGCAAAAAAGCGGCAAATCAAATGACAACCGATCCATGGTCAGACTAAGCTGACCATGACAGAACAGAAAACCTACGATGAATTGCAGGCCGTGATCGCCGCCGTGCGCGCCCATGAATTTCCGGTGGCCGTGCAGTTTGTGAATTTCCGGGATTGAAGCGCCGGAGAAAAATGGCGCATCCTATCTCGGATGCCGTCTAAACCGAATCCATGCAGTGGGAATTCAACGCCAAGGCGCAAAGCCGCCAAGACGCAAAGCTGGGACAAAGAAATCTCAATCAGTTGGCGGGGTGCTGACACCCACCAACCAGTGCCGCCAATACCGGAATGGAAACGGATTCCATTCTTTTGCGTCTTTGCACCTTTGCGTCTTTGCGTTAAAAATCTTCGGCATCGTTCCGGCTAAAAAAGCATGAAGCTGCTGTTCAACATTTTTGCCTTGAGCGCCCTCGTCTGTGTAAGCGGGCGTGCGGAAACGCCACCCGCCACTAACGATTTAACAAACCGCCCGTTTCTCGCGATTTGGGAGGATAACGAGGGACGTCACTTTGATTCCGCAGCGCCTTTCCTTCGCATCGCCATCTGGAGCGATGGGCGGATTGTTTTCGCCAAGGACGCGGGCAAATGGAATCACGAATTGCTGGAAGGGCGGATTGAGCCCGCGCGCATGGATGAATTGAAGCAGGCCATCGAGCAGACCGGCGTCTTTGAATTGAAAGGCAATTGTTATCTTGTGCCGGATGCGCCTGTTGACTGCGTGCTGCTCGATTTTGGGGGGAAGCAACAAATGCTCTATTGGGATGAACGCGAATCGCCGGGTTACGGAATCAACATCACGCCGACAGAGCAGCATTTGAAATTCAAGAGCTGCTGGAAAGAAGTGAACCGGCTCGCTCGGGAAGCTGTTCCAAAAGTTTCGCAGCCTCACGGCGAAAAATTTCAACGACCGCCACCGGCATGGCGGCTGAAGAAACCGATCCAGTCGGAATAGGCCGGCCAAGTTCCAAAGGCCGCCGCGAGTTTAACGCCCAGCCGCCGATGGCCGCCGTGCGCGCGGCTTCAATGGATGTTGGATGTTGGATGTTGGATGTTGGATGTTGGATGTTTCCCCTTGTTCAAATCTCCACCGCCCGTTCCCGCACTTTGGCCGGCGCATTTTCCGGCGGCGTCTCCACGCTGCGGATGGCGGCGGCCAGGTCCGCGAGATGATGTTCCATGGTGAACCGCCCGATGAAATGGGCGCGCACCTGTTCGCCGCTTTTCGCCGCGAGCACTTTTAAAATGGTGTCGGCGATCTCCGCCGGATCCTGCCCGCTGACGAGGCCGGGATAATCCGGCGGCAGCATTTCCGGCAGCGAACGCCACCGCGTCGTCACGATGGGCAGCCCGAACGCCATCGCCTCGATCAAATTGACCGGCTGGTTTTCGCCGAGGTATTGCGTGGGAAAAAGAAACAGGTCGGCCTCGCGCAACAGTTGCTCCTTCCGCGCGCCGCTGACGAATCCGAGATGCTCCACGACGGCGCTGAAGCCGGGGCGGGCGCGGAGCCGGTCGAACTCGGTCTTCTCGTCGTCGGTCACAAAATTGCCGGCGGTCACCAGCTTCAACTGCATCGGCAGCCGCAGGCTGGCCAGCGCGCGGTTGGCCAGCAGCACGGCCTCGGCGGCGGCGAAAATCCCCTTCTCCCGCGTGCAATGCGCGAGGAACAGCACGTTCACCGTCAGCGGCGCGGCGGGAATTTCACCGGCGAAAATATTTTTGCGCGCGGCGAAATGCTCCAGCCGGCGCGGCTCCACCGTGTTTTCAAAATCCGGGCAGGGATCGGGGATGCCGTTGTTGACGACGCGGATGTCGGCGGAGAGCAGTTTTTGCGCGTCGGCAAAATTGTAGCGCGACAGCACCAGGCTCAAGTCCACCGGCCGGAACAGCTTGTAGGTCGTCGCGCGCGAACCGATGGTCGTCTCCGTCTCCAGCCATTTGGCCAGGCCGGCGGCGTGCCAGTGCAGGATGATCTTCTTGAAAAACGGCCGGCACAAAAACATCACCAGCCAGTCGCGGTAAAGCGCCACGCGCTTGCCGGGCGCCGGGACGTAATAAAAATTTTCCACGCCGTGCCGGAAACGCAGCCAGACGGCCTGCGCGCAGAACCAGAAGATGAGGAAAATCTTCGCGCCCTGAAATTCACCCACGTCCGACAGGCCGCGCGAGAAGCGGGCGTTGACGTGATAGCACTCGATGCCATACGCGGTCGGGGATTTTTTCCGGCGCGCATCGCCGCCAAAACCCGCGAGCATGAGCTGCACCATGTAGCTCTGGCCGTGGTGC
>JAYVCM010000021.1:0-8249 GCA_043749955.1 Limisphaerales bacterium
ACCAACCATGTCCTCGAGTTTGCGGAAACCGAGCTTGGCCATGATCTCGCGCAGTTCCATCGCGATGAAGCGCATGAAATTCACGACGTGGTCGGCCTCGCCGGTGAAACGTTTGCGGAGTTTCGGATCCTGTGTGGCGACGCCGACGGGGCAGGTGTTCAGATGGCAGACGCGCATCATGATGCAGCCCATCACGACGAGCGGCGCGGTGGCAAAACCAAATTCCTCCGCGCCGAGCAGCGCGGCAATCGCCACGTCGCGACCGGTCTTCAACTGGCCATCCGCCTCGACGTAGATGCGGCTGCGGAGATTGTTCAGCACGAGCGTCTGGTGCGCCTCGGCCAGGCCAAGCTCCCACGGGCCGCCCGCGTGCTTGATGGACGAGAGCGGCGACGCGCCCGTGCCGCCGTCGTGGCCGGAAATCAAAACCACGTCCGCGTGCGCCTTGGCCACGCCCGCCGCCACCGTGCCGACGCCGACTTCGGCGACGAGCTTTACGCTGATGCGCGCGTTGCGGTTGGAATTTTTCAGGTCGTGGATCAGCTCCGCCAGATCTTCGATGGAGTAAATGTCATGGTGCGGCGGCGGCGAAATCAAACCGACGCCGGCCGTCGTGCCGCGCGTCCGGGCGATGTCCGGGGAAACTTTTCGGCCGGGCAGTTCGCCGCCTTCGCCGGGCTTCGCGCCCTGCGCCATCTTGATCTGCAGTTCGCGCGCGTTGACGAGATAATTGCTCGTGACGCCGAAACGGCCGCTGGCCACCTGCTTGATGGCGGAATTTTTCGAGTCGCCGTTCGCCTCGAGATTGTAGCGGATCGGATCTTCGCCGCCTTCGCCGGTGTTGGATTTTCCGCCGAGGCGGTTCATCGCGATGGCGAGCGTCTCGTGCGCCTCCTTGGAAATCGAGCCGTAGCTCATCGCGCCGGTCTTGAACCGCTTCACGATTTCCTCGACGGATTCAACTTCTTCCAGCGGGATCGCCGTTGGTTCAAACTTGAAATCCAGCAGGCCGCGCAAGGTGCAGAGCGATTTCGCGCGGTCGTTGAGCAGGTCGGCGTATTCGCGGTAAATTTTTTCGCTGTTGAGGCGGCAGGCCGTCTGCAATTTGTGGATCGTCTGCGGATTGAACAGATGCTGTTCGCCGCCGTCGCGCCATTGATACTGGCCGCCGGCGTCGAGTTCCGTGTTCACCGACTCGCGCGGGAACGCGCGGCGATGACGCGCGAGCGCCTCCTCCGCGACGACCTCCAGCCCGATGCCCTGGATGCGCGTCGGCGTCCAGGTGAAATACTTGTCCACGAATTCGCTGTTGAGGCCGACGGCTTCAAAGATCTGCGCGCCGCGATAGCTTTGAATCGTGGAGATGCCCATCTTGGCCATCGTTTTCACGACGCCCTTGATGGCGGCCTTGATGAATTTTTTCACCGCCGTCTTGTGGTCGGTGTTCAGCAGCAGGCCTTCGTGGATGAGGTCGTCAATCGTCTCGTAGGCGAGATACGGATTGATCGCGCTGCAGCCGTAGCCGATGAGCAGCGCGAAATGATGCACCTCGCGCGGTTCGCCGGATTCCAGCACGAGACCGGTGCGGCCGCGCGTGCCGGTGCGGATGAGATGATGATGCAGACCCGCAACTGCGAGCAGCGCGGGGATGGGCGCGAGTTCGGGCGAAACGCCACGGTCGGACAAAATCAAAATGTTCGCGCCGTGTTTGATGGCCTCGTCTGCGCCGGCAAAAAGTTTTTCCAGCGCGGCCTCCAGCCCTTTCGCGCCGGCGGCGGCGGTGAACAAAATGGAGAGCGTCTCGGATTTGAAGCCGGGCTGGCTGATGAAGCGGAGCTTGTCCAGTTCCTTGTCGGTGAGGATCGGCTGCTCCAGGCGGATGAGCGCGCAGCTTTCCGGCTGCGGATTCAGCAGGCCGCCGCGCGAGCCGACCATCGTGTGCGTGGCGGTGACAATCTCCTCGCGGATCGGGTCAATCGGCGGGTTCGTGACCTGCGCAAAAAGCTGCTTGAAATAATTGTAGAGCAACTGCGGCTTCTGCGACAAAACCGCCAGCGGCGTGTCCGTGCCCATCGAGCCGAGCGGCTGCACGCCGTCGTTCGCCATCGGGCCGACGATGAAGCGCAGATCCTCGAACGTGTAGCCGAACGCCTGCTGATGCTGCAAAATTTTCCGGTGCGACGGCTCGGTGTGCTCCGATGGCTCGGGCAAATTTTCGAGCAGGACGTGATGTTGATCCAGCCAGGTCTGATACGGATGCGCGCCGGAATATTTTTTCTTCAGCTCCTCGTCCGCGATGATGCGGCCTTCCTGCGTGTCCACGAGAAACATCCGGCCCGGCTGCAAACGGCCTTTGACCGCGATGCGTTCCGGCGCAATCGGCAGCACGCCGACCTCCGACGCCATGATGACCACGTCGTCCTTTGTGACGTAATAGCGCGACGGGCGCAGGCCGTTGCGGTCCAGGCACGCGCCGATGCGGATGCCGTCCGTGAACGCCATCGAGGCCGGGCCGTCCCACGGCTCGATGAGGCAGGAATGAAATTCGTAGAACGCGCGGCGCGCGGCGTCCATGCTCTCGTGATTTTCCCACGGCTCGGGAATCATCATCATCATCGTGTGCGGCAGCTCGCGGCCCGCCATGACGAGCAGCTCGACCGTGTTGTCAAACTGCGCGGAGTCGCTGCCGTCGGTGTTGATGACCGGGATGACCTTCTTGATGTCCGCGCCGAGCGTGGCGGATTTGAAATTCGCCTGCGCCGCCTTGATCCAGTTGACGTTGCCGCGCAGCGTGTTGATCTCGCCGTTGTGCGCGATGTAGCGGTTCGGATGCGCGCGGTCCCAGCTCGGAAACGTGTTCGTGGAAAAACGCGAATGGACAAGCGCCATCGCCGTCGTCATCGTCGCGTCGCGCAGGTCGGGATAATATTTCTCCACCTGCTCGGACATCAGCATGCCCTTGTAGATGAGCGTGCGCGCCGAGAGGCTGGAAACGTAAAACCAGTTTCCGCCCGCAATCGAAGTGCCGTAACGGATGCGCTGCTCCGCGACTTTGCGGATGACAAACAGTTTCCGCTCGAACGCCTCGTCGTCCTTGATGACCGCATTGCGGCCGACAAACACCTGCGCCATGAACGGCTCGGCGGCCACGGCGGTTTTGCCGAGCGACGAATTGTCCACCGGCACGTCGCGCCAGCCCAGCACCGTCTGGCCCTCGGCGGCAACGATCTTGGCGAGCTCCGTTTTGATCGCCTCGCGCTCGGCGGAATTTTTCGGCAGGAACATCATGCCCACGCCATATTGCCCGGCGGCGGGAAGTGTGAAGCCGAGTTTCGCCGTTTGCGCCGCGAGAAAATCATGCGGCACCTGGATGAGAATGCCCGCGCCATCGCCCGTGTTCGCCTCGCAGCCGCACGCGCCGCGATGGTCGAGGTTGACGAGGATTTGCAGCGCGTCGCTCACGAGCTGATGGGATTTTTTCCCCTTCATGTTCACGACGAAGCCGAGTCCGCAGGCGTCGTGTTCGAACTGCGGATCGTAAAGTCCCTGCTTCGGCGGCGCGGAAATCAGAGTTTCCGCGGGCCGGTCATTAGAATGGTTCGTTGGGTTGCTGGTCATCGTTCGGCGGATAAGCCTGCGTTCCTTTATTTTTTACTGAAATTGAATCGGTGTGCAATAAATGTTTTCAAAAATTACGGGACATCCGCCATTAGAAAACGATTTTTTGCACCCGCTTGGATAAGGCATCCGGGCCGCCGCTTCCAACGGAGTGCGCCCGTCTCCGGGCGCAGCAACGTCCGCACGCACGAGCGGAGAATCTTTTCGACGCCTCCTTCACGCGTCACCTCGCTGCGCCCGGGGACGGGCGCGTTTCGCCCCCACAGTGAAGAGCCAGTCGGCTATTTTTTCGCCCCGGCTTTTTCGTCCAGCTCCAGCCGCACATAATCGTAGATGATTCCCGACGTGAGGCTGCCGCCGGGGATGGCGAGTTCCAGCAGGTTGGTGCCGCGCCGCATCAGCGCGGCGTCGAAGGTGACATTGTGTTCCATCCAGTAACCGCCGATGCCGTCGCGGTTGATGGTCGCGTTATAGACGAGGTTGCTCACGCTGTTGAGCTGGTGCTCGTTCATGTAGGCGGTGAGGCTGCGCGTGCCGACGCCGCAGATCGCCAGCCGCAACGTCGCCTGGCCTTGCGGCGCGTCCGGCAGGTTGAACGCGACCGTCCATGTCGTGCCGCTGCCGTTGCCACGACCGCTGACATTGTTCGTGTCGTCGTTGTAAGGCACCTGCTCGAAAAACCAGTCCTTGTGGAAATCGCTTTTGCCGACGACATACTTCACGTCATAGGGAAACAATTTCGGGTATTGGAGATACCACCCCCAGTGGAAATAATCGTCGCCCTTGAAAAATTCCGAGCCGTTGCGGTTGGGGATGCCGATGTCCCAAAGCTGCCGGCCAAAACGCACGGGCTGCCAATTTATTTTTCCGAGCGATTGCGTAGTGGCATGGGCATCCTGCCCGTGAGTTCTATTTTTAAGGTCAAAATCATTTTTGTCAGAACTCACGGGCGAGACGCCCGTGCCACTACTTTTGGTCGCGACGATGATGTTCGTCACGGTCAAATCGCCCAGCACGCCGTCGGCAATGGCGTGCAGCGAGTAGGTGCCGGCGCGGACGTTGGGGATCTCAAAATTGCCCTCGGCATCAGCGCGCACCCAGAACTCGTAGTTCCGCGCGTCGTTCTGCCAGTCCACGATGCGCGGCATGCCGCCAAACCCGCCGCCGCGAAAACGGTTCGTGCCGGAGCCGCCGAAGCCATTCGTGAGTCCCCCGCCAAAGTTGGTGTCGCCGCGCGCGAAACGGTTCGTGACCTCGCCGCCAAATCTGCGGCTGGAATTGGTGGCATTGAAATTCTCATTCGTGCCGCCGCTGGCAAAATTATTCAGGTTGGTCATCGCCGCCTCGTCATCGCCGCCGCCGGCCAGACCAAATCCGCCGCCACCACCGCCGCCGCCGCGCCTGCCGCCACCGCCGGTGCGTGGGCCGCGCGAAACGCTGGCCGGCGCGTAATCCGGTGCCGTCAGTCCGACCAGCAGGTTTTTCATTTTTAAACCGGGCGCCTGCGGATCATCGAGAATTATTTTTCCGCTGACAGTCGAGCGTTCGTTTTTGTGCGGATAGTCCACGCCGTTCACCCAGTCGAACGGCCACGCCTTCGTTTCTTTATCCGCCTGCGCGAGCGCGTCGTGCCACATCGCGTCGGGAGATTGCGCTGCGTTGCAGTAGATCAAGAACGGCCCGATGACCTTCGTCCATGCGTCGTTCGTCCCGATGTTGCAGATGCTGCCGCCGTAATGGCTGCCGCGCCAGTAGTTCAAAAGCGTCGGCGGCGCGGGCGCGTCGAACGCGTTCGTGTTGAAGGTCGCGTCACGATGCGAGGAGAGTTCAAACTTCGTCGGCCCGCCGCTTAAATACTCCACGCTCGGATTCACGAGCCAGAGGCCGACTTTTTTTTCCGTGCTCGACCAGCCCCACGCGCGCACGTCGAACTGGTTCGCCGAGTAATCGTATTTGTGTTCCACCTGGCCCTTGTAGATGCCGGAGTTCATCAGGCGCATTTCCTTCCCGTTCATCTGCGTGCCATGGTTCCAGTCGTAGGTGGAGAGTAATTTCATGTTCCGATTGGAATCCACGGTCATCCAGTCAAACACGTCGTCGTTCAACTTCATGCAGAAGCGCGCCTCACCGACGGACGTGGGCGGATAATTCGCCGGGTGCGAGAAAATGGAATAGGTGTAAACGCCCGATTCGCCGCGACCGAGCGCGTAGCGGATCTCGATGTCCGCGATCACGCCGCCGCCCGGCCCGCTGCCCATCGAGTTGCCGCCGGAAATTCCCCGGATGGAAACTTCACCGCGCTCGCCGCCGTTCGCCTTCGGGTCAATCGTGATTCGCGTTTCCTGCTGGCCGCGCGCCGCGTTGTGCGACCAGTAAGCCGCCTGCCGGCCCGAATCCGCGTCGAGCATCTCCAGTTTTTTATATTTGATCGAAGTCAGATCGCCGGAGCGTTTCGCCACGCGGGCCGTGACGATGCCGTTGTCGAGGGTGTAAGAATAACTATCTTCGGAAACGGTGACGGCCAGGTTCGGCGCGGCTTGCAGCATGGCTGGCAGCAACAAAGTCAGGGCAATCACGGCCAGTTTTTGAAATGTCATAGGGTAAAGAGTCGCACGGTCAGACGCGGAGCATCTGTCAAAGGTGACAGAAACGCCATCACCCAAACTGGTGATGGCAATGACAGGAGCGCGAGCCGTCCCGGCCGGCGGCAACTTTCGCCAGCCCGGTCGCCTTTCAACTTTAATTGGAAGGCCAACTCTGTTATTTCAAGTGCGTGAGCAATCCATTTCGGCTCGGCGTCCTCGGTTCCGGCAAGGGTTCAAACTTTGTCGCGATCGCCGATGCCGTGGCGGCGGGGAAAATTCCGGCGGTCGTCGCCGTCGTGTTGAGCGATGTCGAGGGCGCGGGGATTCTGGCGCACGCGCGCGAGCGGAAAATTCCGGCGCAATTCATCCCGCCGGGAAAATTCCGCACCAAGCTGGACGAGGAGGCCGAGCGCGCGTTCGTCGTCGCGTTGCAGGCGGCGAAGGTGGATTTGATCGTGCTCGCCGGTTTCATGCGGGTGCTGAAAGGCGATTTTCTGCGCGCATTTGAAGGCCGCATCGTGAACGTGCATCCTTCGCTGCTGCCGTCGTTTCCCGGACTCGAGGCGTGGCGGCAGGCGCTGGATCACGGCGTGAAAGTCACGGGCTGCACGGTGCATTTTGTGGACGCGGGCGTGGACGCCGGGCCGATCATCGGGCAGCAAACCGTGCCAGTGCTGGACAATGACTCGGCGGAAAGTTTGCATCAACGCATCCACGCGGCGGAGCATGAGCTGTATCCGAAATGCGTGGCGGCGATCGCGCGCGGGGAAATTTCCGTGCAAGGCCGACGGGTGAAACACAGGATTGGTGGATTGGTGGATGATTGGATTGGTGGATGATTGGATTGGTGGATTGATGGATTGATGGATTGGTGGATTGGTGGATTGGTGGCGAACGTGCCATCATCCATTCATCCAACAATCCAACCATCCATTGATCCGGTCCGTGGTTAAAAAATATGAAAATAAAAATTCACTTTGGCTTTGCGGCGTTGGGCCTTTGCCTCGCGGCGGGCTGCGCGTCGAACAAGAACAAGATCGTTTTCACCGACGACGGCTCAATGCCGCGGCTGGCAACCAATGCCCTCGCGCCGCCGACGGTGAAGGGACTGGAAAAATCCGACGTGGTGAAGATCGAGCTGCAGGTGTTTGGCGCTTTGCTGACGCGGCATTTCTGGGACGATGGTAATTACACCGCGATTTTTTTGCAGGCGGACGAAGCGGAGGTCAAAGCGATGCAGGAAAAATTTCCCGGCCGTGTTCCGCCCATCAAGGCCGGCCACCGCGCCGATGTGCGCCTGAACCGCACGCCACTAGACAAGGACACCGGCAAGTCGGCGATGATGTTGAGCGTGGACGTGAGCGAGCCGGACGCGGACGGCGCGGTGCCGGCCATCGGCAAATGGTTTGCCGGCGGCGCGGTGACGGGTTTTTACAGTTTTGTTTTGAAGAAAAGCGGCGAGGATTGGGAGATTCAGGAACCGCAGTGACGCAAGGATTGCGCGAAGAAGTGGGGCGAGCTGGCAATGCCCCGGAGCGCCGGTCTCCGACCCGGCCGGCATTGAACTTCGCCCGCAAACGCGCCGGATCGGAGATCGGCGCTCCGCAACGGGTGCGGGGCGGGCAGTGCCGAGGTGCGCGAAGAAAACCAAAAAAAAGTTCGCGTTGCCGCGCCGTTGCTGGAAAATAAAGCAAGTTGAACCGTGACGAGTGATGCGTGAAAAACCGCCGGCGCTTTTTCAGCACGCATCACCCGTCACGAATCACGATCCATGAGCAAAAAATTAAAGTTCGGTCTGCCCAAGGGCAGTTTGCAGGAAGCCGCCATCCAGAAGCTGGCCAAGGCGGGTTATAACATTTCCGTGAGCAGCCGCTCGTATGTGCCGTATGTGGACGACGACGAGTTGGAGATCCGCCTCATCCGCGCGCAGGAAATCAGCCGCTACGTCGAGCATGGCTACCTGGATTGCGGCATCACGGGCTACGACTGGGTCATCGAGAACGGCTCGAAGGTTCACGAGGTCGGCGAATTTCTTTTCAGCAAAGT
>JAYVCM010000022.1:0-3438 GCA_043749955.1 Limisphaerales bacterium
ATCTTGAGCGGCTCGGTCGCCAACACTTATTCTGGCAGCACGTTCATGAACGAAGGCACCATGCTTCTGGGCAAAAGCGGCGGCAGCGACAGCACCATCCCGCATGATTTGACCGTGGGTGACGGCACCGGCACGGACGTGGTTCGCCACCTCGCAGTAAATCAGATCTCGAACACGTCCCACGTCACCGTGAATGTCGGCGGACTGCTTGACCTCAACAATTTTCTTGATGGCATTGCCGATCTCGAACTGACGGGCGGCGCGGTGAACAGCGGCACCAGTTTCCTGCTGCTGGTCAGCGGCGGCGTCACGGCGAACGCCTCCAGCACCACCGCCACCATTGACGGAACCTTGACCTTGAACAACGCGGTCAGAACTTTTGACATCGCCACCGGCGCGGCGAATCCCGGTCTGCAGGTCAACGCCATCGTGGGCAGCGGTGGCATCACCAAAACTGGTGGCGGCGATATGCGCCTGGCTGGGACGAACACATACTCCGGGCTGACCACCATCAGCAACGGTTTCATTCTGGTTGCCAACGCGTCCGCATTGGGCGCAACCAATGCCGGCACGGTGCTGGCGGACACCGGGACGTTGGGAATAGAAGGCGTCACCGTTCCCGGCGAAACCCTCACCAACAACTCGGCTGCCGCAGAATTCCGCTCCAGCGGCACCGCTGGCTGGTCGGGCAACATCGTGCTGAATGCGCAACTCGACATCCTGACCTTTGGCGGCGCGGCCACGTTTGATTTGTCAGGCGTCATCTCCGGCAGCGGCGCGGTGACCAAGAGCCAGCCGGGGACGCTCATTTTTTCGGGCAGCAGCGCCAATACTTACACCAACACCACGACCGTCAATCAAGGCACCTTGCAGTTGAGCAAGACCTCGGTGAATGGCACCATTCTGGGCGACCTGACCATCGGCGATGGCGTCGGCGGGGCGAATGCGGACATTGTGCAACTGACGGCGGACAATCAAATCGGCAACACGTCCCTGATTCACCTGACCAGCTCCGGGCTTTTCGATTTGAACAATCACACTGAAAACACCGGCGCGATTGACGGCAGTGCCGGCCAGATTGATTTTGGTGCGGGCGGCACCTTGCAGGCGGGCAGCGGCAACGGTTCCACGACTTATGGCGGGACAATCATCGGAACGGGCACGCTGTTCAAATTTGGCACCGGCACTTGGACGCTCGCGGGCAACAACACTTACACCGGCACAACCACGGTGAGCGCCGGCACGCTCGCCGTCAACGGCTCGCAGCCGCAAAGCCCCGTCACGGTCAACGGCTCCGCCACGCTCGGCGGCAGCGGCACGGTCGGAAATATTTTCGTCTTCGGCAATCTCACGCCGGGCAACAGTCCCGGAACGCTCACGTGCAGCAACGTCGCGTTCAATTCCTCGGCGGCGGATTATTACGTTGATTTGACCGGCCCGACGGCTGGCACGGACTACGACCAGCTCAACGTGCGCGGCACAAACGCCCTCGCCAGCGCGGTCTTGCATGTGAACGCCGCCATCACCACGCCGGTAGCCATCGGCCAAAAGTTTATCATTATCAGCAACGATTTGGCCGACGCGATCACGGGCACATTCAACGGACTTGCGGAAGGCGCGTCCATCACGGCGGGCAGTTATCAATTCACCATCTCCTACATCGGCGGCACGGGCAACGATGTCGTGCTAACTTTGACCAATGTGCCGGGAGCGGTGGTCAGTGCGGCGGTCAGTTCCGGCAATGGCAACCACGCGATTGATCCGAATGAATGTAACACCGTGAGTCTGGTGATCTCCAACAAGTCCGGCGCGCTCATGTCCGGCATCAACGCGGTGCTCTCGACAACCACGCCCGGTGTGATCATTTCCCAGCCTTACTCGGCTTACGCCAACCTTGCCGCCAATGGCAAGGGAACCAACACCACGCCGTTCCAGATTTCCACGCTTTCCAGTTTCGTGTGCGGCACGGATATCACCCTCCAGTTGAGCGTGGATTCCAGCGCCGGCTCGTTCATCACGAGCCTTGTCCTGCACACCGGCGAACAGCCCGCCAGCTACAGCCAATATGACAACAGCACCGTCACCGCCATTCCCGACATTGGCTCGATAGATTCCACCAATGTCGTGGCCGGCTTTGTCGGGCCGCTGACCAAGGTGGATGTCCTGTTGTATCTGACGCATACGTTGGATGCCGATTTGACGAACATCTCCCTGATCGCACCCGATGGAACCACCGTTCTGTTGTCCGCCGCCAACGGCGGCAGCGGACAGAACTACGGCACCAACTGTTCGCCTGATACCGGCCGCACCACCTTTGATGACTTGTCCGGCACTTCCATCACCAGCGGCACCGCGCCATTTGTCGGCATCGCCTACCGTCCGCAATCGCCGCTGTCAGTTCTTAATTACAACGCGACACTCAACGGCAACTGGAAGCTGCACATCGCCGACGGTTTCGGCGGCAGCCTCGGCACGCTGCGTTGCTGGTCGCTGCAGCTTTTCGGCACCACCTGCGCCACCGGCGGCGGCGCGTGTGACTACTGCCTGACTTCGATCACCGGCAGCATCACCAACACGGATCTGCTGCTGACGAACCGCCTCTTGAGAAACAACATTGAAGCCGGTTGCGGCGCGCCCAAGGCTTTTCCAGGCTTGCAGGCCGGCACCTTCCATTACGATCTCTACACGTTCACGAATACTTCCGTGAATGACGCCTGTGTCACCGTCTTGCTGACCAGCACGGGCGATGTTCAGGCGGGTGTTTATCTCAACGCCTTTGATCCGTCCAACCTGGCAACCAATTATGCCGCTGATTCTGGCAACAGCACGGTCACTGGCATCGGCGGTTTTATAGGAACTCCCGGCCCGCAAAGCTGCTCCGCCACGATCCCGACGGGAGCGAAGTTTTTTGTTGAAGTTAACGAGCCCATCCTCGGCGTTGGCAGCACCAATTACACGCTCCAGTTGAGCGGCCTGCCGTGTCCGCCGCCGGTCTTGAACATTCAGACCGTGCAAACCAACAAGGCGCGTCTCTCCTGGCCGAGCTGGGCGGGCGGTTACCTCCTTGAAGCCACGCCGTCACTGTTGCTGACCAACTATGTCAGCATCACCAACGAACCCATCGTCACCTCTTTGAAATACAACGTGACCAATTCCTCCAGCTCGCCGACCAACCGGTTCTACCGCCTGCACAAGCCTTGAACGGGAGAAATGGGTAGAGCGGCCGCTCTGCCCTGCCACCATTGGGTGGGGCGGCGCTGCCGCGCCGCCCAAACTTCCGCCGGAACGAGCGCAGCGATGTTCCGGCTTCGGATCGCGATGTGAATGCGCGGCGCGACACAGCCGCAGCAGCTTCGCATTCAAGACGTCGTTGGAAAGTTTTACCGCGCCTTCACCTCCGGGCCCGCTGCGGCTGGTCGAGGACGACACAGCCGCGCT